>NZ_JACAXD010000003.1:0-164864 GCF_013391485.1 Acinetobacter sp. SwsAc5 | reverse complement strand
GCAAGAGATGCGATGGATGTCTGATTATTTGTAGTCATAAATTTAAGTCCCCACTTGTTTCTAAGTGGGGACTAAATTAAGGCTTATAGGATGAATTCAGAAGGTGTGTTCAGCGGACGCTTACCTTAGACCAAGCTATTTTTGGCGAGTTTTTTGCCCAAGCCCCAAAGCGTCGTACTGTGGTCGGTTCTTCAATTGGCAGTTGGCGCTTTGCCAGTATTTTGGCGTGGGGCGCAAAACAAGGCACTGAGCGTCTGTCCGATTTATATACCAACTTGTATTTTCATAAAAAAATGTCGCGCCAAGAAGTCGCCGAGATTTGTCAAAACATGCTGTTTGAACTGATTCAGGGACAGCAACAACAACTGATTCAGCACACTGACTATCACCTCACGGTTATTTCAGTCAAAGCGCAGCATATTTTCCAAAGTGACCAAGCCTTGCCTTTGCTAGCATCTGTGGCTGGAATTATTGGTAGCAATGCCATTGCGCGCAAACATAACCGCTTATTTATGCAACGCGTCATCAGCCAACCTGCGCAAGGTCAGCAGTTTATGGTAGAGGATGATTTTGTCACCCATTACCAAGCCCTGAATGAGCAGAATGTCGCACCGTGGCTGCTCGCCTCAGCGTCTATTCCCGGGGTGATGTCTGCTATTCGTGACATTCCTGATGCGCCCGTGGGCAGTTATCGGGATGGTGGCTTAATTGACTACCATCTAGATTTACCTTACCAAAGTCAGGGCATTGTGCTGTACCCACACTTTACCGACAGCATTACCCCTGGCTGGTTTGATAAAATGTTGAAGCATCGTAAAGCCAATCCTGAAAATCAGGCCCGGACACTCTTGCTATCACCTTCGGCAGAATATTTAAGCAGCTTGCCTTTAGGCCGTTTGCCCGATCGTAAAGACTTCACCTTAAAAGGTTTAGATCAAGCACAGCGCATTCGCTTATGGAAACAATCGGTGGCAGAAAGTCAGCGTTTGGGCGATGAATTTCTGGAAATGGTGGAAAAACAAAACTTCCCTCAATTTATGCAAACGCTTTGACAGTACAAATCTGGCAAGATAATTTAGGTAAATTGTCTTGAATCACGTACACTATAGGGACGATGCAAAATCGTGCGCTCAGAAAATAGCGTCCATACAATTTAAATTAATTTTGGTGAACAACTCATGAATAACTTGCAATGGCTCGATGAAGTAAAATTTAACGAACAAGGATTAGTGCCTGCCATTGCACAGCATCATCAAACAGGACGTGTGTTGATGGTGGCGTGGATGAACCGTGAAGCCTTGGCACTGACTGCCGAAAAAAATCAGGCGGTGTATTTTTCACGTTCACGCAATAAATTGTGGCACAAGGGTGAAGAATCTGGACACTTTCAAACTGTGCACGAGATTCGTCTGGACTGCGATGCCGATGTGATTATCCTGCAAATTGAACAACATGGTGGAATTGCTTGCCACACAGGGCGTGAATCTTGTTTCTATCGCAAACTCACCGCCAATGGTTGGGAAATTGTAGATGCACAGCTGAAAGACCCGAATCAAATTTATGGTGAACAAGCCGCCAATGCTCACACCTTAGCCATGAGCCAATCAAAGGCACAAGCTGAACAGGTTGAAGTTTTGGCTTATTTAGGGCAAATGATGAGCGAGCGCAAAACCGCTAATCCTGACTCATCTTATGTAGCCAAGCTATACCATAAAGGCTTGAATAAAATTTTGGAAAAAGTCGGTGAAGAAACCGTGGAAGCAATTATTGCCGCCAAAGATTTCAACACCGAAGCCAATGCCAACAACAAAAATGACCTGATTTATGAAGTGGCCGATTTATGGTTCCACAGCATTGTCATGTTGGGTTATTTCGATATTGAACCGCAAGTGGTACTGAATGAATTGGCTCGTCGTCAAGGTTTATCAGGCTTGGTTGAAAAAGCCAACCGTAGCCATTAACGCGAAAAGCCAACCCTGATCTGTGTCTGTAATCACCAAGCCTCGCCCGACCTATGAGCAAGCCACTGCTATAGATAATGCACGTCTGGGCAAATCTTTTAAAGTGATTGCCTATGCAGGTACAGGTAAAACCACGACCTTACAAATGATCAGTGATGCCATGCCAGAACGGCGTGGCATGTACTTGGCATTTAACAAAGCCATTGCCGCAGAAGCACAAAGTAAATTTCATCGTCAGGTCGATTGTCGTACATTTCACTCGCTTGCATATCGCAGCGTTCCACGTGGAGTCACCGACAAATTACGCCTACCCCGTTTAAGTCCAAGTTTTATTGCCAAAGAGTATCGTTTAGAACCGATTACCCTTAGACGTATGATGGGCGGACGCTATGAAAAATATGTGTTGATGCCAAGTCGTTTAGCCAGTTTGGTGGCCAATGCCGTGAGTCATTTCTGCTCGACCAGTTCGCAATACCCTGCCCCACGACATTTACAAGCACCCAGTTGGTTGCATCCAGATGACATCGACACCTTACAAAAGCATCTTTATCCTGCGGTAGAACGACGCTGGTTGGAGTCAATTGACCCGAATCATCAGGCAGGCATTGGACACGATATTTATCTGAAACTTTGGGCCTTGTCTGAACCCAACATTCCTGCCGATTATGTGCTGTTTGACGAAGCTCAAGATGCCGACCCGCTCATGCTGGGCATTTTACTCAAGCAACGTAATACTCAAGTGATTTATGTGGGCGATGCGCATCAGCAAATCTATGCTTGGCGTGGTGCAATCAATGCCATGCAGCAATTACCTTTGCCTGAATCACGACTGACCACATCGTTCCGTTTTGGTGAAGAAATTGCCCTGACCGCCAATGCCATTTTAGGTGGGCTGAATGAAACCGTGCCACTCTTGGGCAATCCAGAATTACATTCCAAAGTGGTCAACAAACCGCATACCAAAATGCGTGATGCGATTTTATGCCGTACCAACGCCCGTGCCATGGAACTGCTACTGGCAGGTTTAGTGCATGGCGATAAAGTCAGTCTGCAAGCCGACCATGTGCGCTTAAACCGTTTTGTGGATGCTGCCGCGATGCTCAAACAAGGCAAACGTGTGACCGACGTTCCGGAACTGGCATGGTTTAACTCTTGGCATGATGTACATGAATATTGTGAAACCAACGATGGCAGCGACATTAAACCTTTGGTCAAACTGGTGGATGATCATGGTACTAATCCACTCAAACGGGCGTTGGCAAAAATCACCCCAATTGATCAAGCCGACTATATTATTTCGACAGCGCATAAAGCCAAAGGTTTAGAATGGAATCGGGTACATATTGAAGACGACTACCAATTTAAACTGAACGACAAAGAGCATAAAATTAGCGATGAAGAATTAAGATTACTGTACGTGGCATGCACACGTGCTAAAGTCAGTTTAAATATTCATCATATTTACGATTTGGTACAACAACTGAAAATAAAAATGCCGACATCGTTACGCAAAGCGGTGGGGTAATTGCAGCAGGTGCGCTATGAAAATTACATCGGTTCATTTCAGACACATCACCCATTTTGCAGACCTAAAACTCGAACTCAATTATCACGACCTGCCCATTACGCTTATTTTGGCAGACCAAAGCGCGGGTAAAACCTCGCTGTTACGATTTAGTTATCAAGCACTGACTTGGTTTGCCGCTCGCTATAAAGACTTACGCACTGCGGGTTTGGTGATGCAAGATCAAGATATTTTGTTCAACCGCTTGCAAGCTAAAATTGATGTTTGTGTGGAAATTCCAGCAGAAATAGGCAGTTTGGCAGAATCAAGCAACACGCAAATTGAAAGCACCCAACATTGTGACTGGCAATTATATAAAACCCTGAATAGTAGCGGCGTAGGAGTAAGCAAAGCAGAAACCGCCAAGCTTGAAAAAATGGTGCAGCTCTATCAACACGCCATTAAACATGACCCGATGCAAGGTCTACCGCTGATTGCCTACTACCCTGCAGAACGCTTCGTGAATGAAGTTAATTTACTCAATAAAAATAATCCGCTGATTTTACAACCTGGACATGCCTACGAAATTGCTGCGATTCCATTCACGACATTTACTCGTTTTTTTGAATGGTTGCGGGAAATTTCCGATATTGAAAATGCCCAAAGTGCGCAGCTTTTACACAAGCTATATCAGCAACAACAAAGCGAACTCGCACAAACCCTGAATCAGTCCTTATTGCATGCCTATACCCAAATGCATGCACCGAGTTTACAAGCACTGAAAGATGCCTTACAAATCGTGCTGCCTGAAATTGAAGACCTATATCTACAACATCTGCCTAAATTACAACTCATGGTGCGCTGTCAGGGCAAAGATATGCTGTATCAGCAATTGTCGAACAGTCAGCGCAACTGGATTGCTCTGGTAGGCGATATTGTACGTCGCCTCTGTTTGCTAAACCCAAACAGTTTGTATCCGTGTCGCGAGGGAGATGGTATTTTGTTGATTGACCAGATTGATCATCAGCTCGATCAACAACAGGCCGCACAAATACTGACCCGTTTACATCAAGCTTTTCCGCGCTTACAAATTATTGCCACAGGCAACCGCAGCGAACTTTTGGAACAAGCGGAACGCTTTCAATGTTTAAAACTGGAACATCAACAGCTGCATCCCATCGCATGGCAAAGTTTACAACCGCAGTTTGCAGAAATTTATGCTGATGTGCTAGAAACCACTCACACGACAGAAGACGTCAGCCTACAAGAACAAAACCCAACACAATTAGGCACGGCTGAAATTTTGCAGCAGATTCAAAACCATTTAACTGCCGAACAAAAACAGGAATTGCTGCAACGCTTACAGCAATTGGATAGTGAGCCAACACCCGATCAATTGCCTGAATCTTAATTGCCGAAGTCTTTCAACGCATACTTGGGCAAAAAGCAAGGAAATACTTTATCCCGCATATAACAGACGGTATATAATGACTTTGCTGTATGCAAAATAAATTGATGTTGTTTTATTCATGTAATAAAATCAGATTAATTTTGAACTTTTATAGTAAAATCCGATTTTGCTGTAGTTTTTAAAGTTGCGCAATACAACTTTTTTTATACCTTGAATAGTGTCTATTGACCTTTCAAACACGGTGAATGCTGTAAAAATGCAGCAGATGCAGATCAACTTCATCCATAGTTCAACTAGGTTGTAGATTGACGCATCTAAATATTTTTAACACAGCTTTAACCAAACCAAGCACAACCTTATTCGCTGCATCGTCAGCGAAAGATCAGCATATTTTTTGCTGCTTGAGCCGCCTAGCCATGTAAAATTATTTTTGCATGATCTTGTTTTGAGTTTAAGTTGCGACAATACGCTCATCAAAACAATAGACTACGTGTTTACTGACACGACTGATTGGCTTTCAAGATTGAATCTTTTGGATGGTGTGTTGCTGTCCTGTAATCCTTGGAAGATAAGATTCATCCTTTAGGTTTTCAACCTATTCACGACAATGGATATGAGTGTGCTACCGATTATTATATTGTTACCGTTAGTACTGGGCACAACCCTTGTCTCGTGGCTGAAACAATTTTCACGCGGGGTAACGGCTTTAGCGGCGATTGGCGTCAGTCTGAGCAGTCTTATTCTGCTCCTGACTCAAGCAAAAGCAGTCTTTAATGGCGAAACGATCATTCAAACATGGTCTTGGCTGCCACAGTTGGGGATTGATTTAAGCTTTCGTCTAGATGCGCTTGGTTTATTATTCTCCTTGCTGATCACGGGGATCGGCACACTCATTTTTATTTATGCCTATTATTATTTAAGTCCACAAAACTCGCTCAGTAAACTCTATGTTCTCCTCATGCTGTTTATGGCTGCCATGTTGGGAATTTCGCTCTCCAATAACCTGATTTTGTTGCTGACTTTTTGGGAACTGACCAGTATTTCCTCTTTCTTATTGGTGGGTTATTGGAGCAATTACGAGGCAGCACAACGCGGCTCACGTATGGCACTGACCATTACAGGCATGGGCGGACTCGCCATGCTCGGTGGTTTTGTGTTATTGGCGCAAATCACAGGCACCTATCAAATTGACCAAATCTTAATGATGACTGAACAAATTCAAAGTCATCATTTATTTGTACCAACTTTATTGCTGATTTTATTGGGTGCATTTACCAAAAGTGCGCAATTTCCGTTTCACTTCTGGCTACCCAATGCCATGGCTGCACCCACGCCTGTTTCTGCCTATCTACATTCGGCAACGATGGTCAAAGCAGGGATTTTCTTGCTGGCGCGCTTATTGCCAATTTTTGCAGGCGCAGCGTTATATCACAACCTAGTCACCTTTATTGGTCTATTTACCCTGTGTATGGCAGCATTCTTTGCCATTTTCAAAGAAGATTTAAAAGGCTTATTGGCGTATTCCACCATCAGTCATTTAGGTCTGATCATGTGCTTACTCGGCATTGGTTCACCGTTAGCAGTAGCTGCTGCAATTTTCCACATCATCAACCACGCCACCTTTAAAGCGGCCCTGTTTATGATTGCAGGAATTATCGACCACGAATCAGGCACACGTGATTTACGCAAACTTAGTGGCTTATGGCAACTATTACCCTTTACCGCCACCCTCACTATGATTACCGCGGCCTCTATGGCTGGCGTACCGTTGACCAACGGCTTTTTGTCCAAAGAAATGTTCTTCACTGAACTGGTAGCAAACTTATCTGGCCCTGTACTGTTGGTTTCTGCAATTGTTGCGACACTGGCGGGTATTTTTGCAGTGGCCTATTCAATACGTTTGGTACACGGCGTTTTCTTTGATGGTCCAATTGGTAAAGATGTCCCAAACAAAGATGCTCACGAACCTCCGTTTGGCATGCGTGCACCCGCAACTTTATTGGCTGTTTTATGTATTTTAGTCGGCTTGATGCCTGCCTTATTGGTCGAGCATATTGTCAATAGCACGACTCGTGCCAGTACCCAACTGTCGCAGTTTGAAGGCACACATCTGGCAATTTGGCATGGCTTTAATCTTCCCCTGCTGATGAGTGTTATTGCACTGCTTGGCGGGATCATTTTCTATTTCTCGCTCGCCAAAGGTGGAAAAATCCGTGAAATTGACCTCGACCCACATTTAGGTCAATTCCAAGGCAAACTGCTGTTTGAATTATTCTTAAAACATTTGCTACAAGTTTCACGCAAAATCAAACGTAAAACCGAAAATGGTTCACTGCAAAGCTATTTGGTGTGGATCATTGCTTTTACGGTATTCATGGTCGCGCTACCATTATTCAATCAGGGATTAACAACTGGCACACGTGAACTCACACATGCGCCTATGATTGCCATTGTTTTATGGTTATTGCTGTTCTCTGCCTGTTGGATGATGCTGTGGTTCCACCATGAGCGCATCAAAGCTGTCTTAATCAGCGGTGCAGTTGGCTTGGTCGTCACCATGATGTTTGTCGGACTGTCTGCTCCCGACTTGGCACAAACTCAAATCACGGTTGATGTCGTCACCACTGTTTTATTGCTGATGAGTCTATCGCTGCTCCCACAATTGACCCCGTATGAATCTAGCCGTTCACGTCGTTGGCGAGATGCCTTCATTGCGATTGGTGGCGGCATTGGTATCGGCTGGATTGCGTGGCTGGTTATGACTCGCGACCACAATTCAATTTCATGGTTCTTTAATCAGCAATCCATTCCACTCGGTGGCGGAACCAACGTGGTCAACGTCATTTTGGTGGACTTCCGTGGTTTCGATACCTTTGGTGAAATTACCGTCTTGGGCATTGCTGCGATTGGTACGCTGTGTTTAATGGATGGTATGCGTGCGCACGGCACTATCATGACCCAAGGTTTAACCTATCGCTTTAATCCTTCACCGTTGATGCTGCGGATTACCGCCTCATGGATTTTACCTATCGCCCTTGTGGTCAGCCTGTATATTTTCTTGCGCGGTCATAACTTACCAGGCGGTGGCTTTATTGCGGGCTTAATTACCGCAATGGCGTTGATCATCCAATACATTGCGCTTGGTCAAGACCACACCGAACAAATGCTCAAAGCTAAATCTGGACGTTTATACGAAATCTGGATTGGCGTGGGTTTAAGTATTGCAGGTCTGACAGGACTTGCCGCATGGTTCTGGGGACGTCCATTCCTCACCAGCGCACATATTTATGTCAATCCTCCGATTATTGGTGAAATGCACCTCGCTTCGGCTGCCTTATTTGATGTAGGCGTGTATGTCACGGTGGTTGGTGCGGTAATGTTGATGATTTCTGTCTTGGGCGACTCACGTCACTCAGGCATGTCTGGCCCACTTCCAAAGGAGTAATGCAATGATTAGTATTGAGTTTTTAATTGCGTCTGCCATTGGAATGTTAGTCGCGACAGGAATCTATTTAATTTTACGTGCCCGTACCTTTCCTGTGGTTTTGGGCTTGGCGATGATTGGTTATGCCGTCAATATTTTCTTATTCAGCATGGGGCGTATTCAGCTCAATGCACCTGCAATTTTGACTGAAGCTTCAAAAGTCACCGACCCATTACCACAAGCCTTGGTATTAACCGCAATTGTGATTGGTTTTGCCACCACCGCATTTATTGTGCAATTGGCGCTGCGTAGCCGTTATGAAACAGGGACAGACCACGTCGATGCCAAAGAAGAACATCCACTGCTTGACCCACGTGAGGATGAGCCATAATGACTGATTTCCTCCAATTTTGGCTACAGCATTCACCTATTTTTAGCATCCTGATTCCAACCTTTACCGCATTTATTTTAGTGCTATTAGGCAATCCGGGCTTTGGTTCACTCTCACATGACTGGCGTCAGCCATGGCGTCGTGGCATTAGCTATCTTTCTGCCACACTCGGTTTAGTCACTGCAATTAGCTATTTAATTCAAGTCAGCAGTGGGCAAATTATTATTTATAATTTGAGCGAATGGGCCGCCCCGTTTGGCATTATTTTAGTGCTAGATCAACTGTCTGCCCTCATGTTGGTACTGACTTATTCACTTGCCTTGCCATTACTGTGGTTTTCCAGCAAAAAATGGGATGAACGTGGTCGCTATTTTCATACCATGGTGCATTTCCTACTCATGGGACTTTGCGGTGCATTCCTCACAGGCGACTTATTTAACCTGTTCGTATTCTTTGAAATCTTGTTGCTGGCCTCGTATGTGTTGTTATTGCACGGTCAGGGCAAAGCACGTTTTCAACTCGGGATTCATTACGTCACCATCAACCTGTTAGCCTCTGCCCTGTTCCTAATTGGTTTAGGGATGATTTACGGCAGTGTCGGCAGTTTAAATATGACCGATGTGGCGCGTCTGATTCCGCTACTCGATGCTGATGCACATAAAATTGCGGTGGCAGGTGGCTTACTGTTATTTGTGGTGTTTGGTATTAAAGCCGCCATGCTTCCTGTCGGTTTCTGGCTACCTAAAACCTATGCCGTGGCGACAACCCCTGTGGCAGCCTTATTCACTATCATGACCAAAGTCGGTGTGTATGCCATTTTGCGGGTCAATGGAACCGTATTTGATGATGCGCTGAGCCATAAAATCCTACAAGACTGGTTACTGCCGATTGGTCTAATTACCTCACTGTATGGGGTCATAGGCGCAATTGGTGCAGAGCGCTTACGTCGTTTTGTCGGTTTTATGGTGCTGTCTTCAATTGGTACGATCCTGATTGCCATTTCGATGATGAACACACAGGCATGGTCAGCTGCACTGTATTACTTGGTACACAGTACCTTAATTGCAGCGGCTTTCTATTTGCTGTGTGGCTGGATTACCTCACAACGTGGCGCATTTAAAGATCACTTCAATATTGCCCCGCAAATGAAGCAACACAAAGTACTGGCAATCACATACTTCATGATTGCCTTAATGATGGCAGGTTTGCCACCGTTTAGTGGCTTTTTGGGCAAGGTCTTTATTTTGCAAGCCACCGCCAATATGGCACATCAAGGCTGGATTATTGGCATTATTCTCTTGGTCAGCTTGCTGAGTATTATTGCATTCACCCGTGTCGGCTTTATTTTATTTTGGCGCGCGACCAAACCTGAAGATGATGCGCAAACTGAAGCCTATTATGAATATCAGGCACTACCTGCGATTGCACCGCCCCGTAATGACCGTGTCATTTATTTTCTCCTAACGGGTTTAGTGCTGTACGTGGTATTTGCCAATCCAATTCAACAATATATGCTGAAGACTGCACAGCAGATTCAACATAATGCGGCCTATGAAGCACTGATTCTGAAAAAAGACCGTGCTGCAAATGTGATTAGCGTACAACCTTATGATCCATTGTACTTACCTGAAACCAAGTACGGTGGCGAAGCAATTGACACCAATGCACATTTAATTCCCTATGTGATTGATCCAAACACCTTGGAAGGCGAGCATATTTCTGACTATAAACAACGTCAGATTCAACAGCAAAATCGTGAGGAAGCACAGCAACCTAGCGATACTCAACTCAAACCTGCGGAGCCCTAAACATGCAAAAAACGAGACCAAAAACTTCGTTTTGGGATAACCTGCTGCCACACCCGTTTGTATCTGTCTTGGTGGCACTGAGTTGGCTGATGTTGGCGCATAGTGTTTCTGCAGGGAATCTGTTGATGGCACTGGTCTTGGCGCTCTTGATTCCCAAACTGATCCAGCCCTTTATTGCGCGTACACCAGACATCAACTGGACTGCAGCCATTCGCTTATTCTTCGTGGTGGTCTGGGATATTATGATTTGTAATATTCGTGTCGCAAAACTGGTACTTGGCCCAACAGACCGTATGCAGCCAAAATGGTTCCGTGTCCCTCTCGAAACACAACACGAACAGGTCAACAGTATTTTGGCGATGATCATTACCACCACACCAGGCACGGTTACAGCAGGTATTGACCAAGACCGTGGCGATATTTTGGTGCATGCCTTAAACACTGCAGATGAAAGTGTAGATATTCAAGACATCAAAAATCGTTATGAAAAACCGCTGATTGAAATTTTTGGTGCACAGTCAGGAGAAAAGCAATGATGATTCTGCCTTATGCACTTGGAATCTGCATGGTTGCGATTACGCTGTCCATGTTTATGTGCCTATATCGCCTGATTATTGGCCCTTCAATTGTAGACCGCCTGTTGGCCTTGGATACCTTGTTTTTAAATGCGACCTGCTTGGTGGTGGTTCTGGGTATCTATTGGACCAGTACCTCATTATTTGAAGGTGCGTTATTGGTGGCGATGCTAGGCTTTGTGTCTACTGCAGCACTGGCGCGTTACTTCACCAGTGGTCATGTGATTGATTAAGGAGAATGAACATGCAATTACTCATGGAAATTTTAGTGTCATTCTTTTTAATTATTGGCGCATTTTTTATGCTAGTCGGCGGCATTGGCATGGTTCGCCTACCCGACTTATTTATGCGACTGCATGCCCCTACAAAATCCAGCACTTTAGGACTAGGCAGTTTCTTAATTGCAGCCATTATTTATGCGGCATTTGAAGGACGATTTGGCTTTGCAGAAGTATTAATCACCCTATTTGCGTTTATTACCGCGCCTGTTTCTGCCAATTTAATGGCACAGGCAGCACTGCATTTACGTTTACGTTCGATGAGTGGCAATGTGCCTGAAACCTTAGAGCGTCCGTTGCCATGGCAACGCCAACGGCGCCGTACCTTTTATGAAAAGAAAGTAAATCATAAAAATGATCATTTAAAATGAATGATCATTTTATATAAACTTATTATGATCATAGACTTGCAATGAATTACACATTCGATTTAGCATTCATATACATTTAATGAGTAGCTTAAAAATATTTAAAATATGACTGAAAATTTTACGTTAGAACAAATTCGTACTGAAATTATTAGATTTAAAAATGATCCAAGCTCTCAAAAGTTAGAAAATTTTTATTATTCAAAATCTTTTTCGGAAATTCTTGGCGTAAGCCGTAGAGAAATAAGTCATAGTAATTTTTTTGCGTGGCTATTTAATCCTAATGAAAGTCATGGACTAAATGAATTTTCAATAAAAAAGCTTTTAGATATTCTACTAATTTTCAGCAATGATAAATTAAAAAAGACATACAACCACTTATACAATGCCTTCGCAACTGATGATTATATAATTCAAAAAGTATCCATTCACTCCGAATTTCACATTGAGAATATTGGCAGATTAGATTTATATATTGAATTAACCCTTATTGTTTCAGATACGCCTTATATCGTAAAACTTATCATTGAAAACAAAGTAGAAAGCAAAGAAAATAATGATCAAACTACAAAATATTTTGATTATTTTGACTCGATACAAAAACAACCTGAAACTACTTTTTATATTTACTTAACCCCAATATCAACATTGGAACTCATAGAATTAAATGAACCTGAGTGTAACTGTAAAGAGTTTATTCAAATTAATTATCAATCCATTGTTGATTATGTAATTGAACCAGCTCTACAACAAAACATTTCTGAGCAGACAAAGAATATTCTTATTGAGTATTTAAAATCTCTCAGTCAGCCAGCAATCGAAATACAAACTGATTCACATAAAGAGGAACTGATTATGGCTTTAGGCTCTGAAGAACGAAAACTTCTCACAAGTTTCTGGAATAAAAATCAAAAATTAATTTTAGCATCATTATATGCTATTAGTTCCGACCCCGAACAGGAAAAAGATACTCGCGATAGTATTCGTACTGCACTAGATAACCTTTCTTCCGACAGAGATCGCAGTACTTTTAATATTATTTATCAAGGAAAAGTTTTCTGTGAAAATTTCAAAAAGTCTGATATTGGTCTTCAAACCGTTTTACTACTTCAAGCCAACAATCTTATTGATGATGAAATTATAGAATATTTGAAAGAAGATAAGAGTTGTAGTTTCTTTTTATTGAAACAGAAAGATGACTTCACTGAAAATGAAATCAAATACAGAAAATATAAAGCGAATGGCACCCCTGAATTAATCTATAAAAATGCTGAATATTATGTAGCTCGAAATTGGGGTATTGGTAATACTGATAAGTTGATAAATAAATTTTCTCAAAAATTTCCTGGTCTTGTATATAAGAAAAACTAAAAAAATTAAATAAAAATGCCACCCTGAGGTGGCATTTTTTTTAGAATTTCTCGATCTGATTATTCATCATCTTGCTTAGGTTCTACAGGTGGCAAATCTTTGACTGCTTCTGCAATCAAACCAAACATATAGTTACCATAGGCATTGGTTTTATCGTAGTGAAAACGCAAACGCGGGGTAATACGTGTCTTAATACGACGGCTTAACTCATGGCGCAAGAAGCCTGATGCTTTATTCAACACATCCAAGGTTTCTTTATTTGCCGTTTCGCTTTGCTCATCGCCTAATTCACGTCCCATGACGGTCACGTACACTTCCGCATATCCTAAGTCTGGGCTCACCTTCACTGCAGAGATGGTCACAAGACCACCTAAGCGTGGATCTTTCAGCTCTTGGCGAATCAGTTCTGACAGCTCACGCTGTACTGTATCCGCCATACGCTTCAGACGTTGACTACCCGCCATTAAAGACTCCGTTTAATCAATTGAACATCGTACACTTCAATCTTATCAAGTGGTTTGATGTCTTTATAGCCTTTTACTGCAAGACCACATTCCATACCTGCGCGAACTTCTTCCACCACGTCTTTATAACGACGAAGTGACTCAAGCTCACCTTGGAATACCACCACGTCATCACGTAATACGCGAATTGGTTTGTTACGGTGAAGTACGCCTTCAAGTACCATACAACCTGCAGCTGCACCAAACTTACTTGAGTGGAACACTTCACGCACTTCTGCAACACCCAAAATAGTTTCACGGTGTTCAGGTGCAAGCTTACCGCTCATCGCATCTTTCACATCATCAATTAATTGATAGATGATGCTGTAGTAACGAATGTCAATACCATCGGCATCGGCTTTTTGACGCGCAGTATTGTCAGCACGTACGTTAAAGCCCAGTAATACAGCTTCTGAAGATTCTGCAAGCGTAACGTCAGACTCGGTGATCGCACCTACGCCTGAACCAATCACACGTACACGTACTTCATCGGTAGACAACTCGCCCAATGCAACAATCAAGGCTTCCAAAGTACCTCGTACATCGGTCTTCAATACCACATTGACAAATGGAACGTCTTTTTTGCCCATTGATGCCATGATGTTTTCAAGACGCATTGCGCTTTGACGCTCAAGACGTTTTTGACGCTCACGATCCATACGCGCATCGGCAACTTCACGTGCTTTCTTCTCGTCATTTACAACAAGAACTTCGTCACCCGCCATTGGCGCTTCAGGTAAACCTAAAATTTCAACTGGAATTGAAGGACCTGCAGATTTAATACGCTTACCGTTTTCATCAGTCATGGCACGTACGCGACCATAAGATGAACCTGCAAGTACCAAGTCACCTACATTCAAAGTACCGTTTTGTACCAGAATTGACGTCACTGCACCGCGACCTTTATCTACACGCGCTTCAATCACCACACCTTGCGCTGCACCTTCTTCAGATGCTTTCAATTCCATCATTTCTGCTTGAATTGAAATTAAGTCAAGAAGTTCATCAATACCTTGACCTGAATGCGCCGAAACCATTGCAACAGGTACGTCACCGCCCCATTGTTCAGGTACGATTTCTTTGGTGGTCAATTCATTCAATACGCGGTCTGGATCAGCCGATTCTTTGTCCATTTTGTTAATGGCAACAATAATTGGTGTACCCGCTGCACGCGCATGGTCAATGGCTTCTGCAGTTTGTGGCATCACACCATCATCTGCCGCAACGACCAATACCACGATATCTGTCGCTTTCGCACCACGTGAACGCATTGCAGTAAACGCTGCGTGTCCCGGTGTATCTAAGAAGGTGATAATGCCTTTATCGGTTTGTACGTGGTATGCACCAATGTGCTGGGTAATACCACCCGCTTCGCCTGCAGCCACTTTGGCACGACGAATACGGTCAAGTAATGATGTCTTACCATGGTCAACGTGACCCATGATGGTCACCACTGGTGGACGTGTCGTTTGAACACCACGTGCCTCTTCAGCCGCTTCGAGTAAGTTATCTTCAGCTTGCGTATCAGATACTAGAACTGGGTTGTGGCCCATTTCCTCAACTACAAGTGCTGCAACTTCTTGCTCAATCGCTTGGTTTTGCGTAACTAACTCACCCATTTTCATGAGTGATTTAATAACTTCGCGTACTTTAACTGCCATTTTTGCAGCCAAGTCCGCAACCACAATCGTTGCACCAATTTCTACATCATAAACTTGTTTTTTAACTGGTTTTTCAAAGCCGTGCTTGTTGGCTTGGCTCGTTTTCAAACCGCGTTTATGTGAGTTTTGGCTGAAAGACTGTTCTTCCTGACCGCGACGACCACCTTTTTTCGGTGAACGTGTATTGGTGGTGCTGGTACCACGCTTGATTTCACGGTCTTCTTTGGCAAATGAATCTTCATAAGCCTGACCCACAAGACCAGCCGCCAATGGAGAATCATCTACCACACGAATGGTAGCGGTTGCATCTTCATTTGAGTATTTAGATGCCATCTGACGCATTTGCTCAAGCGTACGTTGCTGCGCTTCTTCAGCAGCTTTACGACGTGCTGCTTCTTCAGTCGCTTTCAACTGAGCTGCTTGCGCTTCACGCGCTTTCTTTTGCTCAGGTGTTTCAGTGACTTTCACTGCTTGCTTCACAATTGGCTTGTTGGTTGACTTACGTTTCACCACAACCGCAGCTTTTGCAACTTCTTGCTTGGCTGTTTCTTGCTTGGCTGCTGCACGCATTGCATCTAAAGCTTGTTTCGCTTTTGCGGCACCTGCTTGAGGCGCGTCTGCTTTCGCTTTGCTCTTTTCTGCCACGTCACGTGCTTGCTGTTCTGCTTGCGCTTTTTCAGCTGCTTCCGCCTGTGCTTTTGCCAGTGCTTCCGCTTTAATCTGTTCAGGATCTGGCTTTACAAATGTATGCTTCTTGCGAACTTCTACATTAATCGTTTTCGCTTTGCCCGAAGTACTTGCCACTTTAGCGGTACTGGTGGTTTTACGTTTCAACGTGATTTGTCCTGCTTTACCCTCTTGACCGTGAACCTTTTTTAAATGGTTCACTAGGGTACTTTGTTGTTCCGTGGAAATAATATCGTCAGCGTTACGCTGTGGTAAACCTGCGTCACGAACCTGTTCCAGGAGTTTCTCAACTGGACGACCTACACTGAGCGCTAACTCTTTAATCGACTTGTCCGTCATATATTACCTCCTAGTTAAACCATGATTCGCGCGCTTTCATAATCAATTGACCCGCTTTTTCTGTACCTAAACCTTCTATATCTTCGATATCGTCAGTCGCTTGGTCAGCTAAATCATCAACTGTAATGACACCACGAGCGGCAAGCGCATAAGCGATCTCTTGTGTCATGCCTTCCATTGCTAGAAGTTCTTCACTCGGATCTTGGATATTTTCTTGCTGTTGCAATGCTTCTGCCAAAGCCACTTCTTTGGCACGGCCTTGTAACATTTCAACAAGTTCTTCATCTAAATCAATTTCGTCAAATGTTTCCGCAGGAACATACGCAATTTCTTCTAATGAAGTGAAGCCCATTTCTACCAATGCCATCGCCAAATCTTCAGCAATGTCTAGACGTGAAACAAACAAGTCTAAGTATTGTTGCGCTTCATTTTGCTGACGTGCGTGATACTCTTCTTCAAGCATCATGTTCAGCTTATAACCTGTGAGTTCAGAGGCTAAACGTACGTTTTGACCTTGTGAACCAATGGCACGTGCCAACTGATCGCTGGTTGCGAAAATAATGTCGGCAGTACGTTCTTCTTCATCAATCACAATACCCGATACATCGGCTGGCTCTAAAGCACTGGCGATATATTGTGCTGGATCATCAGACCACACCACAACATCAATACGCTCACCATTTAACTCTTGCTGTACCGCTTGGATACGTGTACCACGCATACCAATACATGCACCTACAGGGTCAATACGATGGTCGTTGGTTTTTACTGCAATTTTTGCACGTACACCCGGCTGACGCGCTGCTGCTTTAATTTCGATGATTTCTTCAGAAATTTCTGGAATTTCTTTTTTCATCAATGCAATCAGCATTTCAGGCTTGGCACGTGACAACAACAATTGTGCACCACGACCTTCACGGTTCACGCTGTACAAAATTGCATTCACACGCTGCTTAGGACGCAAAATTTCTTTGGCGATCATTTCTTCACGCGCCAAATATGCTTCTGCATTGTCGCCCAAATCAATAATAAAGCCATCTTTGGTTTGCTTTTTTACTTCACCGTAAATCAGCTCGCCTACTTTGGCTTCATAAGCATCTGCAACCAATGCGCGTTCTGCTTCACGAATTTTTTGCACAATCACTTGCTTGGCAATTTGCGCAGCAATACGACCGAAGTCAATTGACTCAACTTCAAGTTCGCGAATATCGCCAATTGACCACTTTGCAGGGTCTACATCAGAAATTGCATCTTGGCATGCAGGCATTTCATGATCTTCATCTGCCACCACTTCCCACTGACGGAAAGTGCTGTAGTCACCTGTTTTACGATCAATTTCCACACGTAAACGTGCTTCTTCTGAGTTTGTGCCTTCGTAGAATTTCTTTTTCGTCGCAGCAACAAGAGCCTGTTCAAGCGCCTCAAAAATTGCCTCACGACTTACACCTTTTTCGTTACTAACCGTTTCAACGACGGTAAGAATTTCACGTGCCATAAGTCACCTATTCGTTCAGATTCTTATTAATTTGATTAATCTTGGTAAATCAGGTTTGCTTTATCAATATTGTGACTGTCAATCTCCAATACCTGCTGTTTTTCCACCTCGACCTGAATGGTTTCATTTTCCAGATCTACAGCAACCAATTTCGCTTGAAATTTACGACGGTTTTCTACAGCACTGATTAAACGTAACGCAATGGTTTGCCCAATATACGCAGGCAATTGCTCTAATTGGAAAAATGGACGATCCCAACCCGGTGATGACACTTCAAGCGCATATTCACCTGAAATTGGATCATGCACATCAAGCATTGCACCAACTTGCTGGGTTACACGTACACAATCTTGTACACCAATACCGCGACCTTGCTCTAATTCGCCATCTTCATTTAAGACAGGTTCTGCATTTTCATCGACAGCTTTGTCGATATAAATACGTAACAAAGAACGCTTACCTTGTGGAATAAACTCGATTCCCCAAAGATCCACATCACATGCTTGCACTGCTGGCGCAATTAAGTCCTGAAGTGCTTGAGTTTTATTTGATAGCTTCATTTACTCTCGTCATTCTGCTGCGGTTCAATGGTCTTATTTGACCACTACACATTCATACAAACTATAGTAGTAGTGAAACATGACACTTTGACTTTAGGCCGCGCACGGCTTGTATCGACACTACACGATAGCCAATAAAAAAGGGCGTAATCGCCCCTATTCTTGCACAGTAAGACCAATATCCACTGTGCAAAAAGGCCCACCTAGTTGTGAGCCTCTTTAGAAACTTGGTTGCGGGGATCAGACTAAATCTAACCGTCTTTGCTAGTTTATTGTGCTGAGTTAAATCAACTAAAACTAACGTACCACACCATTAGAAACTTGGTAGCGGGAGCTGGATTTGAACCAACGACCTTCGGGTTATGAGCCCGACGAGCTACCAGACTGCTCCATCCCGCATCAACGTGCAAATATTATATACAAAAATGAATAAGTTTTCAATCAAACTTAGCATGTTTGCCTGACTTAAGTTGCACCTTAGTCAGATTTTGGTAGCGGAAGCTGAATTGAGCCAACCACCTTCGCCAAGTTATCAAGAGCTGAGCCAGACGGACAATCAACTAATCAAAACAGGCATTACCAAACCATTAAAAAATGGTAGCGGGAGCTGGATTTGAACCAACGACCTTCGGGTTATGAGCCCGACGAGCTACCAGACTGCTCCATCCCGCAACAACATGTAAATACTTATCTCAACCTAAAATAATTTAAGTTGCCTACGCTTAATTCACGATAAGCTTAGGATTGATTGGTAGCGGGAGCTGGATTTGAACCAACGACCTTCGGGTTATGAGCCCGACGAGCTACCAGACTGCTCCATCCCGCATCAACAGATTTGCTGCTTAACACCAACTTATGTTTTCTGGATTATAAGTTGGTGCGGAAGGGGGGACTTGAACCCCCACGCCCGAAAGCACTACCACCTCAAGGTAGCGTGTCTACCAATTCCACCACCACCGCAGCTGTGACGCATTCTAGTCGCATCATGCGAAAAAAGAAAGTGCTAAATAAAATTATTCAGCGCTTTTAGGCGCAGTTGGTGAAGTTTCAGGCGATACAGGCTGTGCAGGTGCAGTCGTTTGTACAGTCTGCAAACTATATGCGCCTGTGGTTTGTTTCTTGGCAAACACCGCTAAAGTTAAACTGGTTGCAAAAAACAAGGCTGTTAAAATTGCCGTTAAACGGGTTAAAAAGTTGCCTGAACCTGACGCACCAAATACGGTTGCCGCACCACCGCCACCAAAAGAAGCACCTGCATCTGCACCTTTACCATGCTGAACCAAAATTAGTCCAATCATTAAAATGGCTAAGATAATATGTACTACCAGCACAAATGTTTGCATGCTGAACTCCTCATTATTGTGTATTTGCAAAGGCTTGCGCAATTTGATGGAACGATGCCGCATTTAAAGATGCACCACCGACCAAAGCACCATTAATGTCTGGGCAGGCTGCTAACTCTACGGCATTTTCTGGTTTTACACTACCACCATATAAAATCGGTAGAGTCACAGCATAAGCGGTGATTTGGCTTAAACCTTCACGGATTTTTGCATGCATGCTTTGCGCATCTTCAGGTGATGCGGTCTTGCCTGTGCCAATTGCCCAAATAGGTTCATAGGCAATCACAATCTGTTGCCATTGCTCAGCCTCAACCACGGCAGCAATATCACAAATTTGTTGCAAAACAACTTGCTCTGCCTGACCACTTTCACGTTGTTGCAGACTTTCACCCACACAATAAATAACTGTCAAACCTGCCTGCAAGGCATTTTTAACTTTTTCTTTCAAAATGCTTGGTGTGTCTGCAAAAAGTTCACGACGTTCTGAATGCCCAACCAATACATAATCAATTTGACTGTCTTTCAGCAATTCTGCACTGACTTCGCCCGTATAGGCACCCATACCCGCAATACGGGAAAGGTCTTGTGCAACGGTATAGACAGGACGTACTGCTTCGCTCAATGCAGCTTGAATTTGTGTCAAAGCCAAAGTGACAGGTGCAATCCCCAAATGACACTTTTCAGCCTCTACAGGGCTGTCTTGTAATAATGTTTTAAATTCAGAAATAAGTTGCTGAGCATCGGCATGCATCGGATTCATCTTCCAATTGCCAACCACCCAAGGCTTAATCGTCGTAGCCGACATAGAATAACCTGCAAAAACAATTCATTTAATCGCGCACATTCTACACGCAAATCACATTTCTGCTGAGTTTTTTGTACAAGCTTTGCATCAAACTGCTGCATGAAGTATCTTTTCATGGCAGGACTTACAATTTTTTTAGCAGATTAATGTAACTGGTTCATGCTTTTAGGCGATACTTAGGTGGTGACAGCACTTTCAGATATGGTATTTTTGTGCAACAAAAGTATAATTTTAAGATACCAATTATAAACAATCTTGATTTTGAGGACGTTGGGGAATGTCAGTACAACAAGCTACACCTAGATTTACAGGTTTTATTCGACGTTTGGTCGAAGATGGGCTCGTTTCTGCTGAAAATATGCAAACTGCCATTAAAGCCGCACAAAAAGATAATGTTGATATTGTTCCCCATCTCATTCAAAACCTAAATATCGCGCCTTTAATCATTGCTGAAAAAATTTCTAATGAGTTTGGCGAACCTATTTTTGATTTAAGCGTGTATGACTCTGCGCTCATCGTGCGTGAAGGCATTGATGAAAAGCTTTTCAGCAAATATAACCTTTTACCTATTTTTAAGCGCAATCACCTGCTTTACGTTGCGACCAGTAACCCGACCAATATCGAAGCAATGGATGCTATTCGTTTCAACAGTAAAATGAATATTGAAGCCATTGTGGTCGAACACGATAAATTGGTAAAACTGATTGAACAAAACTTTGCGAGTGAGTCTGCTTTTGAATTTGAAGATGATGACTTCGATCTCAACTTTGAAGATGGTAACAGCGAACCAGAACAAGCTGCAGAAGATGAACCGCAGGGTGATGAATCCCCAATTGTTAAATACATCAACAAATTACTGATTGATGCAATTCGCATGGGTGCTTCGGACTTACACTTTGAACCGTATGAAAAAACCTATCGAGTGCGTTACCGTGTCGATGGTGTATTACGTCAAATTGCCACCCCACCCTTACAGTTAGCTAACCGCTTGGCATCACGTTTAAAAGTGATGTCCCAAATGGACATTTCTGAAAAGCGTGTCCCGCAAGATGGTCGTATTAAATTAAAACTATCTAAAAACAAGTCCATCGACTTCCGTGTGAACTCGTTGCCAACCTTGTTCGGTGAAAAAATTGTACTGCGTATTCTTGACCCATCTAGCGCGATGCTAGGAATTGACGCTTTGGGCTATGAACCAGAACAAAAAGAATTGTTCATGGAAGCCTTAGAAAAACCGCAAGGCATGTTACTGATTACAGGTCCAACGGGTTCGGGTAAAACGGTATCGCTATATACAGGCTTAAATATCTTAAACAGAGAAGATACCAACATTTCCACCGCCGAAGACCCTGTGGAAATTAACTTAGAAGGCATCAATCAGGTTAACGTCAACAATAAAGTAGGCTTAACCTTCGCTGCCGCCCTGAAATCTTTCTTACGTCAAGACCCTGATATTGTCATGGTGGGTGAGATTCGTGATCTTGAAACTGCAGAAATTGCAATTAAAGCTGCCCAAACAGGTCACATGGTTTTATCTACCCTACACACCAACAGTGCGCCAGAAACTTTAACGCGTTTACGCAACATGGGCGTTCCTTCCTTTAACATCGCAACTTCGGTAAACCTCGTCATTGCACAGCGTTTGGCACGACGCCTATGCCCGCATTGCAAAGCTCCTTCCGATATTCCAAAACAAAGCTTATTGGAAATGGGCTTTACTGAAGCCGATTTGAGCAATCCAGAATTTCAGGTCTATCAACCTGTAGGCTGTTCTGAATGCCGTGAAGGTTATAAAGGACGTGTTGGTGTTTATGAAGTGATGAAAGTCACACCAGAAATTTCTAGAATTATTATGGAGGATGGTAATGCCATCCAAATTGCTGATGCGTCAGCAAAATCGGGGTTTAACAATCTGCGTCGTTCGGGGTTACTTAAGGTCATGCAGGGGGTGACTTCATTGCAAGAAGTCAATCGTGTGACCAGTGAATAGTTGTAAAATTTAAAATAAGGATAAATACGCATGGCTGTCAAAAAAGCACAGATGATGCCCACCTTCGTTTATGAAGGGATTGACCGCAAAGGGGCTAAGTTAAAAGGGGAAATTCCAGCGCGTAATATGGCCTTGGCAAAGGTTACATTGCGTAAACAAGGGATTACCATCAAGACGATTCGCCAAAAGAAAAAGAATATTCTTGAAGGCTTAATGAAAAAACGGGTGTCGACCTTAGACATCACTATTTTCACGCGTCAGCTTGCCACTATGATGAAAGCAGGTGTGCCTTTGGTACAAAGCTTTGAGATTGTTGCCGAAGGTCTTGAAAACCCCGCCATGCGTGAAGTGGTTTTAGGCATTAAAGGTGAAGTGGAAGGCGGGAATACCTTTGCTGGCGCATTGCGTAAATATCCTCAATATTTTGACAACCTATTTTGTTCTTTGGTCGAATCTGGTGAACAATCGGGTGCCCTAGAAACCATGCTAGATCGTGTCGCGATCTATAAAGAAAAGAGTGAGTTACTCAAACAAAAAATTAAAAAAGCCATGAAATACCCTGCAACGGTCATTGTGGTGGCCGTGATTGTGACCATTATTTTGATGGTGAAAGTCGTACCTGTGTTTGAAGAGTTGTTTAGCTCTTTTGGTGCGGACTTGCCTGCCTTCACTAAAATGGTGGTGAACATGTCACAATGGATGCAGAAATACTGGTTTATTCTGATTATTGTGATTGGGGTCATCATTGCAGGTTTCTTGGAAACTAAAAAACGCAGTAAAAAATTCCGTGACTTCTTAGACAAAGCGGCACTGAAAGCGCCTATTTTTGGTGACTTGGTCTATAAAGCGATTATTGCACGTTATAGCCGTACTTTAGCCACTACTTTTGCTGCTGGTGTACCCTTAATTGATGCCTTGGAATCTACCGCTGGGGCAACCAATAATGTGGTCTATGAAGAAGCCGTGATGAAAATTCGTGATGATGTCGCGACAGGACAGCAGCTACAATTCGCCATGCGTGTCACCAATAAATTCCCTTCTATGGCGGTGCAAATGGTCGCCATTGGTGAAGAATCAGGTGCGCTAGATGCCATGCTGGATAAAGTCGCAACCCACTATGAAAACGAAGTCGACAACGCAGTAGATGGCTTAACCTCAATGATGGAGCCGTTGATTATGTCAATCTTAGGGGTTTTAGTTGGCGGTTTAGTTATTGCTATGTACCTACCTATTTTCCAAATGGGTTCAGTTGTTGGCTAATTATATTTTAAAGGCTGAGTAAATTGCTTACAGAATTAATCGCGTACTTGATCCAAAATCCAACTGCGCTCTATATCGCAGTTGGACTTTTTAGTTTATGTATTGGCAGTTTTTTGAATGTGGTGATTTATCGCACCCCAAAAATGATGGAACAGGAGTGGCGTAACGACTGCCAAATGTTGTTACATCCTGAACAAGCCATTATTGATGAAAGTAAAATCACCCTCAGCAAACCTGCATCGACCTGTCCCAAATGTCACAACCCAATTCGTTGGTATCAAAATATTCCTGTGCTGAGTTGGTTGGTATTACGCGGTAAATGTGGCAACTGCCAAAACCCGATCAGTATACGTTATCCACTGATTGAGGTATTAACTGCTATTTGCGCTCTGATTGTGCTTGCGGTATTTGGCCCAACTGTACAAATGCTGTTTGGTTTGCTGCTCACTTATACCTTGATTGCACTCACCTTCATTGATTTTGATACACAACTCTTGCCAGACCGTTACACCCTGCCTTTGGCTGCACTGGGTTTGGCAGTCAACAGCTATGCCATCTATACCTCACCGACATCGGCAATTTGGGGTTATGTAATTGGCTTCCTATGTCTATGGGTGGTGTATTACCTGTTTAAAATCGTCACAGGCAAAGAAGGCATGGGCTATGGTGACTTCAAGCTCCTTGCCGCTTTAGGTGCATGGATGGGGCCGATGATGTTACCCCTGATTGTGCTGCTATCGTCCTTAGTTGGGGCTATTATTGGCATTATTCTGTTAAAAGTGCGTAAAGAAAACCAACCCTTTGCATTTGGTCCGTATATCGCCATTGCGGGCTGGATTGCCTTTTTATGGGGCGAGCAAATCATGAAAGTATATTTGGGACAATAAGGACAGCACATGCGTTTTGTTTTGGGTCTAACAGGAGGAATTGGCAGTGGCAAGTCTGCAGCCAGTGCGTGGTTCGAGACCCAAGGCATTGTTGTGGTCGATGCGGATGTTGTTGCACGTGAAGTGGTTGAAAAAGGACAGCCTACCTTAAAGCAAATTCAACAACACTTTGGCGATTGGGTTTTACTTGAAAATGGCGAACTAGATCGTCGCGCATTACGTGAACACATTTTCAAAGAACCAAGTGCACGACAAGCACTTGAAAAAATCACCCACCCTGCAATTCGTGAATCGATTATTCAACAATTAAATGCTGCCAATAGCCCCTACGTGGTTTTGGTTTCACCACTCTTGTTTGAAACCAATCAACATCAATTGACCCAACATACATTATTGATTGATGCTACTGAAGCCCTACAAATTCACCGTGCTTCACAACGTGATGGTCAAACGGTTGAGCAAATTCATAAAATTATTCAAGCACAAATGCCACGTGCTGAAAAACAACGCCTAGCCGATGACATTGTGCTAAATGATGGGCATTTAGATCATTTGTATAGCAAACTTGAAGTATTGCATCAGCAGTATTTAAAGCGAGCGATGCAGTAAGCAAATTAATCTGACTGTTGTTTTTGCTGTTCAAGTTGAGCTTTTAAGCTGTCAGGTCGGGCCCACCAACGCCAAGGTTGCAAAGCACCAATCCCCATACCCACCAAGCCACATAAAATTGCTAAACTCAAAGGTTCACCCAATAAAGGGACAGCAAGAATCGCAGCGATAAACGGCGCCAAGGTCACAATACTGCCAGTTTTGAATGCTCCCAAACGCTTAATTGCCTCGACATAGCTAAGTGTTGCGATGATCACCACAAACACTCCATGAAAAATAGTTTGCAGCAATAAATGAATCGGTTCAGGTGTGCTGAGTTGTTTCGGGAAAAACAGTACGTAAATCGGGACATAGACGATTGCCGACCAAATTGCGACACCCGCCATAGCATGCCAAGCGGAAAGCTTCCATTGTCTTAATAAAACCGTAAACACACCCCACCAAATAGCGCTGATAAAAAATAGTCCATCCCCAAGTCCAAAGGCAACACCTGTTTCTTGATACATCAGCGCACTCATACCCGCAATGGCGGTCAGCATAATTACAATACTGATCCATGTATGGCGGTCAAAAGGCACTCGAAATAACATCCAAGCAGCAATGGCGGTACAAACAGGAATACAGCCATTCAAAAAAATGGCAGCATGCGCAGCAGGTACATAATGAAAAGCACTATACGCAGTCAGGCAATAGCCCACTCCACCAATCATTGCCAAAATAAAAGGCTCTTTTTTCCATAAAAATGCCGTATCTTTTTTCCAGATAAGAATCGGCATTAAAATACAAAAAGCCAAAGCAAAGCGTAAGGCGGTAATATCCCAAGCACTGATCTGCCATTGTGCATTCAGCCGAGCAGTTAGGGTAAAACCACCCCAAATGCACATGGTAACAAGCACCAAAGCATAACCTTGCTTTTGGGGAGATAGACGAATCACGGTGTTGAAAGCATCAATAAAATAGCAAATACAAAATCAGCAATTAAGCCTGACGCTGACGACAAGCTTCATACAAGGCCATACCTGTTGCAACACTGACATTCAGACTTTGCAGATTTCCTGCCATTGGAATAAATACGGTTTGATCACATTGTGACTGGGTAATTGGGCGTAAACCTATATCTTCTGCGCCCATCACCACGCATACTGCTGTGCCTGTAAAGTCAAATTGCTGAATTGGCAAAGCTTTTTCATCCAGCATCGTACCCACCACGCGCACATTAAACTCTTGTTTCAAATGCGCCAAAGTACGTGCCAAATTGGTCACTTGGATAAATTTGACTTTTTCTGCACCACCTGCAGCTACTTTGCGTGCAGTTGGGGTCAAACTTGCTGAACGATCACGCGGCACAATCACGGCAGTAACCCCCATCGCAGCGGCAGTACGGATACACGCACCCAAGTTATGCGGGTCGGTGACTTGGTCGAGCGCCAAAAGTAAAGGCTTGCTATCAGCCTGCAACAAGGCATCCAAGTCTTTTTCATTCAGAGTTGGATGTGGGCGTACTGCAGCCACCACTCCTTGGTGAAAAGGCAAACCTGCCAGTTTTTCCAAGCTGTCACGGCTGGCTTTTTGCACACTAATGCCAAATGGTTCGGCAAGTTCTAAAATCTTTTGTAAACGCTGATCATCACGCCCTTTTAAGGTAAAAAGAGTTAAGACGCGCTCTGGCTCAAGCTCCAATAATGACTCCACCGAGTGAACGCCATAATAATATTCAGGTTTTGCCATGAACGACCTCTAATTAATGCACCAATAAACCAGCGAAAACGAAAAATCCTGCAAAGCTGACTTTACAGGATTTCAATAAGATCTAGTTTAACCGATTCGGGTGAAAATTTCTTGATTCAATTCCGCTTGATTGGGTGCTCAAGCAGGAGAAAAATGAAATCTTAATTCAATACCCTATTATCGGCTGATTAGCCTTCTAAGTGGCACACGTAATCGAGCACTTCATCGGTTTCGATGCTGAAACGGCTATTGCCAGGCACATAGAACGATTGACCCGCGCGGAATAATTCACTTTCTTCGCTATCGGCAATTTTGACACGACATTCACCTGAAATAATTTCCATACGTTCAGGTACATGCGTTTCGAAAGTCAAGGCTTGTTCAGTCGGTAAAATTACCCCTAAGGTTTTTTTGGTACCGTCTTCAAATTGCACCGTGTGACTGATGCATTGCCCACCAAAATAGACATTCGACTTTTTCACAACTGATACATGATCAAACTGAGCTGACATGCGTATTCTCCAGGTAACGCGTTTTTATATTTTTGACTGATGTAGTTTAATTCTGTCCTCAGAACTAATCAATCTGTGTTTACAGTGGGCTTTGCGTAAATTGAACAATGTTTCAATACGCAGCATGCAACACGCTGACAGCACAGTCTAAGCCAATGCCAGAGGCATGCAAAGTACTCTGCTCTAGATTCTTCCCCACTAAAGTGCTAAATCTGAATGTGAAACAGATCACAAATAGTATGTGTATCATTTAAGTTTCACCCGATCAGGCAGCACCTAAAAACTTCCTAAGCGAATATACTGCAATTTGATGACTATCAAATGAAATGGTCAACGAGTCTTGCGTTTTATATAGGATGCTTATCGGGTACATTTTTTGTTGTTTGTGCTGCAATTTAAGCTAGAATTAAACAGACGAAAATAACAGCCTTGTTATGGCATTTCCAAAACTTAACTCTCTTTCACTGACACTTTTCGCAGCTTGGATGCGTTTATGCTGACTCATTTAACACTGATTAACTTTGCCCTTGCCGACCACTTAGCACTGGATATTGAAACAGGTTTTAACGTTCTGACAGGGGAAACAGGTGCAGGTAAATCCTTACTTTTAGATGCGCTCTCTGCCTGTTTAGGTGAACGTACCGATACCAATTATGTACGTTTTGGCTCAGATAAAGCCGATGTGACCGCGAGTTTCAGTTATCAGGACAATAGCCCTGAAGCACAATGGCTAAAAGAACATGAATTAGATGATGAGTCTGGTGAAATCCATTTACGTCGGGTAATTTTTGCCACAGGCCGCAGCAAAGCATGGATTAATGGTCGTCCAAGCAGTTTGGCAGAGCTGAAAGAAATTGGACGCTTACTGGTACAGTTATACAGTCAGCACAGTCAGCAACAATTGCTCGAACCGCCTTATCCAAAACACTGGCTTGATCGTTATTATAATTTTTATGCCCCTGCCCAAGCAGTACGTGATGCTTATAGTACCTGGCAAAAAAATATCCGACAGCATCAGGCAGCGCTGGATGCACAGGCAACCCGCAAGCAACGCATCGAAACCCTGAACTTACAGCTCGAAGAACTCGAAGAACTGGTACAAATCGATTATAAGGAGATTGAACAAGAGTTTGATCGCCTAAGCCATCATGAACATATCATGCAGGACTGCAGTTATAGCTTAAATGCCTTAGACGAAGCCGAGCAAAACATCACTCAGGAAATTGCTTCGATTATTCGCCGCTTGGAATCGCATGCGGGACGAAGTGAACAATTATCAGAAATTTATAACTCATTGTTAAATGCGCAAAGTGAATTAGATGATGCGACAGCCAATTTACGTCAGTTTATTGATCGTCAAAGCTTTGACCCTGAACGCATGGAAGAACTGAATCAAAAATTAGAAGTCTTTCATCGTTTAGCGCGTAAATACCGCACACAACCTGAATTATTAAAACAAGAATTTGATACTTGGCAAACTGAGCTCACTGCTTTACATGAACTTGAAGACCCTGAAACTTTGGCAGAACAAGTCGAAGTGGCACATCAGGACTTTTTAGCCAAAGCACAACATTTAGATGACATCCGTCGTGAAGCAGCCGCACCACTTGCCAAACAACTGACCGAGCAAGTCAAACAGTTGGCACTGCCTGAGGCACATTTTGAATTTAAGTTTGAACCTTTAGAGCAGGTTTCTGCGGAGGGGTTAAGTTTTATTCAACTACTGTTTACTGCCAACAAAGGTATTCCTGCTCAGCCATTAGCACGTGTGGCTTCTGGTGGCGAATTATCGCGGATTGCCTTGGTCATGCAAGTCATGAATGCCGAAAAAACCGAAGCTGAAGTTTTGGTTTTTGATGAAATTGATGTCGGGATTAGTGGTGGTACTGCTGAAATTGTGGGGCGTTTGCTCGCAGGTTTGGCGCAACACGTTCAAATTTTATGTATTACCCACCAAGCACAAGTAGCTGCACAGTCTGATCAGCACCTTTTGGTGAAAAAGCGTCAGACCGATCCTGCCAGCAGTACCATTGTTGAATTAGAAGAAGATGCGCGTATTTTAGAATTGGCACGCATGACAGGCGGTGTTGAAATTAATGACACTACCTTGCAACACGCCAAACAATTACGCCAATTGAAGTTTCAACAGGCTTAAAAAATAAATCCCCTGATTTTCAGGGTGATTTATTTAGGTCTAAAACAAGCTTAATCATTATTTACCATTTCACAGGTTGGTCACTTGAACCAGGTGTCATTTCATAACCTGGAGAGGTATCATAAAATTGACTGCTAGAAGATTGCACAGGTTGTAGTTTAAGACCCTGTAAAATTTCAGGATTTAAACTTTGGGCAATCTTATCTGCAGTACTATCATTTAAACTATTATTTAAAAGATTCTGTGTCATCAAGTTCGATAAGGTACGATTAAAAGTCCCTGCCGCAACTACCTTACTGGTATTCGCTTCAATCACTCGCCACGTTAAACGCACCTGCTCTGCACCAGCATTTAACCCATACATTTGTTGACCGCTAGCAACTGACAAATCGTTAATACGCCCCACGAGTAAATAATCAGCACCTACTTTTTGACCAATACGCGCTAACTCATGCGGTGCACCATCCCAATACAGGAAGTCATTTTCAAATTGCATTTCATCTATGTAATGACGATCAACAACACTTAACTGCCCTGACTGTGCCAAATAAGTACCTAAAGTATCTGATAATTCTTGACTAAACTCAGAAGCAGAAGCACCGCTGGCTAAGCGGTTATTTTTTTCTGCCATTTGAAATGGCAAGACTGCAATACGGCGCATGTGTTGATCTTGTACAGTAGATTCAAACTTCACCACATGTGCGCGAACTTTAGCGCGATAATTATTTTTAGCACCAGAAACACTCAAGACCTGAAACTTGGTGACAGAACCCGAACCTTGATTGGCTACACTAAATACAGGTGAAACTTTACCCGTATATGTCCAGCCCTGATTATTTACAGATAAAGAAACTGTTTCTTCATAATTCATTTGTGACGATACCGAAGCACCATTCACCGATTGAACTGCAATCAATAATGCTTCAGAAATAGCTTGGTGTTGTGTTGGACCACTACCCGTTGCCTCTTTAATCACTTCTTTAATCGCAGCAAAAGCAGGACTGCACAGTAATCCAGATAATAAGCCTGCAAATAATATTTTTTTCATGTTCTATTCTTCAACAGCAACTGCGCTTATCACAGCGCAGTTGCTTTCAGATTAAATTAAAGACCAAAAGTTGAGCGCTTTGCTGCCTTACGGATTTCTTTTTCGCCTGTCCACTCTACAATGCCAGTTTGTAAGTTCTGCAATTTAAATGTGAACTTGTAATACACATCGCTCTTACCACCTGCATTTTTTACAATACTAGATAGATTGCCATTGAGCATATATTCAGCACCGATATGTCCACCAGTACGCACTGCAGTCGCTTGATTGACCATGCCGCTTTGCTTTTGATAGGCAAGTTGCTGCGCCATCGCATTGACAGATTTCATATCTACAAAACGAAACTTCCCTGAATTAATTAATTTGTTCTGAATCGTATCTGTAATAGATTCTGTATCGATATGTTCTTGTGTCTTGTTATGAATACGATCAAGCACAATGACTGGACGACGAGTTTGCGTCATTTGCACCACAGGTGGGAAGGTCAGCATATCATCCACCATCTTTGCAGCAATCATTTGTAGATCTGTCGATCCAAAATCTTTCGTTAAAGTTTCTACAGCTTGAGCATCACCATAACTCACTGCACTACCCGTTGTTGCACAACCTGTTGCCAAAACAGAAGTTGCTACCACAGCCATGATTAACTTTGCATTCATTGCTCTATCTCGCTTATTTCTTTAAATACACAACAACATCTACAGCCGATGGATTTGGTGCTAAAGATTGCACGCCCTTCACCTCTCGACCCGTTAACTGAATTGGTTTCCAAATCGCACCTTCAGGGTTCACTTCTGCTCCATGTGCATCGACCCATACGATTTTGTAGCTAAAATCTTTGTTATTGAAACGGCGGTTTTTAATGGCAATTGATGCCTTTTTTAAGTCGCCTGCCATAGACATTCCCACACGCTCAACAAATACCTCAGTGGTTAAGACTGGGTTATTGGTAATGGTGCGAATACTTACTTCGTTATTCGCATCTGTCTGTGTAGACAAAGCATTAGGGGCTGTACATCCAACCATCGCCGCAGCACTAAGACCGAGTAATGCGAGTTTTAACTGATTTTTCATAAAGTTCTCTTCAAAATTATTGGCGTGGAATACTACTTACACTTGCTGTAATTTTGTCATTTACATGATGTGCATAAACAAATACTGTCTCATTGGCTTTTACATCTAACTTCACAGAGGAGCTTGACAAATTACCTGACGATAACTGTAAGTTGTGTATCCCTGGCGTTAAGTTCAGACGTGCAATTTGCGTATTACTTGGCAAAGTTGTCCAAGCTCGTAAATCTGCTCGCTCGGTTGCCATATTGAGCACGTTACCTGCCAATTGCCCTAAAACACCAAATTGGTTACCAAGCTCTTTTTGAGCAGCATATTTGGCTGTGGCACGAATCACTTGGGTTGTTAAAGTTCCAACGACTTTTTCTTTTAAGTCTTTAACAGCCAATGCACCAATATCACTAATCACATAACTGTCTTGCAAAACTCGGTTATTCAGCTTCACTTTCAGGCTTTTGGGTGCAACATAAGTGCTAGGTTCATAAGTCGCAAAAGCAATGTTGATAATGCCGCCTGGAGTCGGAATATCTAACTTATTTTCAATTTTCTGTGGAACGATACCTTGTTCAATAAATACAATAACAGGCACACTACTATTACTTTGTTTTGCAACCAATTGATCTAAACGCTTTACATCTTTAGCAATCTGCTCATCAGGCTGTAACTCATAAGCTTTTTTGTAATCCACCAAAGCATCGTTATATTCGCCTAAGGTTTCCCACAAGTTAGCTGCCATATAAAAAGCATAGGCATTTTGATAAGTATTCTTAATCTTGCCCGCAATTGGATCTAAGCCAACAAATGCCTCATCTAAAACATGCAATGCGGCATTTGAAGATGTATTTGCTTTTGTATTTTTCTCTTTTTTCTTTTCAAACTCAGCCTGATGTGCCAGTTCAATTTCACGCTGAATACCCTGTGCAACACGCATTTCTACTGCAGCAGCCTCAAGATTTTTTAGAAAAATATAATTTTTGGCTTGAGAAATATGTGCCAATACCTGTTCATGAGGTGGTACCAAATAAGGCACCACCGAATCATTACTCACCATAGAAAGTGCTTTAAATCCGACCCGACTCAGACTAATTTTTGCACGACTTTTTTGTTTATCTAGCAATTCAAAAGCCTGCTTATAATGATTCAAACTTTCTTCATACTGATGATTGACTTGTAATAGACGTGCCTGCTCCAGTAAATATAGTACGCCGTCTTTTGAATCTACTTTATCTTTAAATTTAGCAACTAAATCTTCAGATAAATGATTATTCAAATGACTGCGAAATAAATTACCTTCATCATTATAAGTTCCAAAAATTGCTGCTTGAGAAAAAACTGAAGCTGAAAAAACAGCAGCAAACAAACTTCCCTTTATTAAATAATTCATATTAAACCATCAAAAAAAGCTATAAAAGATGAAAATTTCACCATCTTACAAACAATCATTTTTTGTTTCAATATGTATTTTATGTATATTTATTGAAACATATCAAGCTATAAAAAACACAAATTTTACACTAAAGTACAAAACTTACAAAATAGATAAACAAACTTATAGATTTTTTATATTAAAAAACCACTACTCATTAGACAAACTTAATATTTAATAAAAGAGAATCTAAATGTAGTAAAACCGCCTATTTTGCAATTAAAAAACAGAAATCACATTAGTTAAAATTAAAAAGTAGATTAAAAAATATACACTGAAACATTTAACAAACCCACCTCACAAAGATAATAAAGCAATCAATTATTATGTTCCTATATCTTCAACTTTGTAACTAAATAGATAAATTTAATGACATCATTTTTTCTAAATTTTAGATTTATTCTTTTATTTATTCTTTGTCTCACTTTTACCAAAGCAAAGTTGTCATCACAGTGGTTTTATGGGATAAGTACAGCTAAGAAATGTATATTTGCATGATTTGGCTGTAACTCGTTTACGTTTCCAAGTCGGTTTACAGTTCTGTTTGCCACCACCTCAGATTAAGGAGAATTGCTTAGGTGACTAAACAATATCTGACGCATCGCTGTCTCATAGCCCCGCCCGATATGAATGATGAGTTTTTTGCAAACACCGTCATCTATTTGGCACGTCATGATGAAGACGGTGCGCAAGGCATTATTATCAACCGTCCATCGGGTATCCAAATCAAAGAATTACTCAATGATTTAGATATAGACGCAGATAATGTGCATCCTCACGAAGTTCTACAAGGTGGTCCATTACGACCTGAGGCAGGTTTTGTTTTACACACAGGGCAGCCAACTTGGCATTCATCTATCGCTGTTGGTGAAAATGTCTGTATCACCACCTCTAAAGATATTTTAGATGCGATTGCCCACAACGAAGGCGTTGGACGTTACCAAATTGCCTTGGGCTATGCCAGTTGGGGCAAACAGCAACTGGAACAAGAAATTGCCCGTGGCGATTGGCTCATTTGTGAATCGGACATGGACTTGATTTTCAATTTACCTTATGACGACCGTTGGGATGCCGCTTATCGTAAAATGGGCGTAGATCCAACATGGTTATCTTCAGAGATTGGTCATGCCTGAAACAACACAAGCCCAAACTATCATGGCATTTGACTTCGGTACGCAAAAAATGGGCATGGCTGTGGGGCAGGCACTAATTGAAAGTGCGACCCCACTCGCCCTCTTCCCCATGAAAGATGGCATTCCACAATGGGAAAACTTGCTGAAAATCATCAAGCAACATCAGCCACAATTATTTCTAGTGGGCTTACCTTTAAATATGGATGATAGCGAGTCGGAACTGTCTACCCGTGCACGTAAGTTTGCCAGACGCTTACGCCATCAAAGCAATATCAACACCCTAATGGTCGATGAACGCCTAACCACACGTGAAGCACGTGATGAGCTTGATCATTATCAAGCCCAAGGGCGTGGCAAAAAGCTCGCAGCCGACAGTCTTGCCGCAGCACTATTGATTGAAAGCTGGTATCGTGAGCCTCACGGCATTCAGCCTTAAATCCTGTTTCTGAATAGATAACAACGACAAACGAAAGAATTGGGATATTGATCGTTAGAATGCCTAAGACCATCTTTAAAAAGTCTATTGGTCTGGCGATTTTTTGATATAAAGTGACACCATCCTTTTGGTGTGAATGGGTAAATCCGCATGGCACTGTCTAGCTTTGGCAAGATTCTCACAGTCTTAGACTTATTTTCAACCGCACGTCCTGTCATTAATGTAGATACCATTAGTGAGGAACTTGGTTTATCTAAGCCTACCAGTTACCGCTATTTAAAAGAGTTGGTTTCAGCAGAGTTGTTGCAGCGCATGAGTGGCACATCGGGAGATTACACCCTTGGGCCAAAAATTGCGGTATTGGATTTTATCTCTCGCACGACCGATCCTTTGGTCACCATCAGTATTCCGTTTATGAAAAAAATTGCGGAACGTACAGAATTTTGCTGTTTATTGACCCAACTCAATCAAGATTCCTGCATTGATGTGCATCACGAAATCTTTAAAGATACGCCTTTGCTGTCTTATGGTCGCGGCTGCCCACGTCCTGTTTATGTCGGCTCATCGCCAAAAATTATTATGGCGCATCTGCCTAAAGCTAAAATTTTAGACTATTACCAGCGTTTTTCTACCGAATTGGCACAAGTCAATTTTGCACAAGATGAAGATGACTTTTTGCAGCAAATGCGCAAAATCAAAAAACAAGGCTATTATTTTTCTAACGGCGAACTCGATGCAGAAATTGCAGGCTTATCTGTACCGATTCGTTTTTCATCTAAAGATGCACCTTATGCATTGACGCTGCTGGCATCTAAAAACCGTTTTGAATTTGTCAATTTGCAAAAACTGATTGAAATTTTGCAGGACAATGCAGAACAAATTGAAAAACAGGTGGAAGTACTGAATACCAGTTTTAGTATAGAACTCACTTAAAGATTTAGGTTATTGATACCTTAAAGCACTGAATTTAAATACAATTAAAATTTATTCCTGAATAAGGATTTAGAGTGCTAAATCAAGTTTTATTCAATAGCCGTGTGAAAATAGCGAAAGGTCAGATTAATTCTGGGTTGTATAATTCTATTGGACTTCATTAAGGCATGTTTCCAATAGTGTTGTGTCGTGCCACGCATGACCAACAACTGACCGCTGTGCAACAGTAGCTCAACCTTGTTGGCGCGGTGTTTATGCTGAAAACAAAATTTACGGGTTGCCCCCAAACTCAAAGATGCAATGACAGCGTGTCTGCCTAAATTCGGCTCATCATCACTGTGCCAACCCAAGCCCTGCGTACCATCTTGATATAAATTGGCCAAACATGAATTAAAGGGATGCCCGACCCATTGTTCAATTTGCTGTTTCAATCGCCACAAAGCAGGCTGCCATAGCAGTGCCTGCTTAACTGCTCCCGAATAACGATATTGATACTGCTCATCGCCATACCATGCCACTTGGCGCTGTGTCCGATAATACTGACCAAAGAGCAGACCTTCATCAGGCTGCCATGCCAAATGTTGCAGAAAATACTGCAAATAACGCTCACTATGCTCCGCACTCAGCACCAAACCATAGTCCTGCACAATGCCGTCATAAGGCAGTACGTTGTCACAACGCTCAGGTGCAAACAATTCTAGATTCATGGTCATTCCTATGCTGAATAGCTTATTGTTTAATCTAAAACAAGGATCAGGACTGCTCACAAAATGACACAGCTTTTTGGCTTGTGAGTCGTGAAGTTCATCCTTAGACTTAAAATCATCGTTCTTATAACAATAATAGCTTATGAATTTATGGCATTTATTTCAAAAATTGCGTCCCTTCGTTCGACCTTATCGGCTCTTGGTGATTGCCACCTTAGTTTTAACGCTCATCGGCTCATTAACAGCTCAAGTCAATGCACTGACTTTACAATACGCTGTTGACCGTATTAACGCCTTAATTGAGGCAGGACAGGGGCTGTCTGCAGGCTGGTACATTTTAATCACCATTTCAGCCATTTTGCTGGGTAAAGAAATCATCAATGCTTTTGTGCAGTTTGGACAGAAGTTTTATGGTGAAAAACTACGCATTTTTGTGTCACAAGATTTGGCACAGGGCATTATTGAGAAATTTTTACGTTACAGACTGGCCTTTTTTAATCAGGACAACAACCAAGCAGGTAAATTACAAACACGTATAGATCGTGGCATTGGTTCACTCACCCGTTTAGTGCAAATTTTCTTTATTGATATTTTGCCACTCTTTACCAGTGCAATTGTGGCTTTGGGCTTAATGTATTATGCCAATGTTTACGTGGGTTTGGTCTCGACACTCATTGTGCCTATTTATTTTTGGCTAACCTACCAACAGGCACAAAAACTAGGAAGCTGGCGACGTAATTTACGTGATGGACGTGAGAAAAAAAGCCAAGGGATTCTCAGCATCATCAACTCAATTACCGTGATTAAATCATTTAACAGAGAAAGCATCGAAGCAGAAAAACAACTCACCCTGCAGAAAAAACTGACCCACAATCAAATGCAGACCCGCCAAACCAGTTTTTTATTTGATGGTTTAAAAAGCTTTATTGAACAAATTGGCGTGGTGCTGATTATTATTTTAACTGCTTATTTTGTGTTAGATAGACAAATGAGCATCGGCATGATCATGTATCACGTGTTGCTGTTTGGCAATGTTTCTGCCCCAATTCGCTCATTGCATCGTATTTATGATGAAGTCAATGATGCAATGATCTATTCAGAAAGCTTCTTTCAAATTTTGGAAGCCGAGCATGAAATTGAGCCAAGTGGTACGCTTAAACCAGTTATTCGAGGGCAGTTTGATCTGCAACAGGTAAACTTTTTTTATCCGAATGGACATCATGCACTCAAAGACATTCAAATGCAGATTCAGCCTAATAAAATTACCGCATTGGTGGGATTGTCGGGAGCAGGAAAATCTACCCTGATCAGTTTATTAGATAAATTCTATGAACCACAACAGGGAACAATTCAGCTCGATGGGATTGATATTAACCACATCGACACTCAATATTTGCGTGACCATATCGGCTTGGTTTTGCAAAAAAATCATATTTTCCAAGGCTCTATTTTTGAAAATATTCGTTATGGCAAAACTGATGCAAGCTTGGAAGATGTGATTCTGGCAGCCCAAAAAGCCTCTATTCACGAACAAATTTTGCAATTGCCTCAGGCTTATGACGCAGATGCCCTCATGCTTTCAGGCGGTCAACAACAACGGATTGCCCTTGCACGTATGTTCCTGAAAAATCCACCTATTATTTTTTTAGATGAACCGACTGCTAGTCTGGATGCCATTGCAACCGAACAAATCAAACAAAGCCTCGATGAAATTAAACAAGGGCGTACGGTCATCATCATTTCACATAGCTTATCGCAAATTATTGATGCCGATTACACCTATGTCATGAAAGATGGCAGGATTGCGGAACATGGCGAACATGATGCGCTTTATCATCAAAATGGGGTTTATAAAGAAATTTTTGATGCGATGGCAAAAAGTTTAAATATTGAAAAAATTGCCAAAACTTATGAGGATGATGCCGAGGAAGAAACCCATAGTTAATCAAAAAGTGCTTCAATCAGAAGCACTTTTTAATGAAGAATCACGATATTTAAGGTTGTTTCAAATATGGCCATGCCGCTTTTAAATAAATAAACATCGACCAAAGCGTTAGAATTACAGCAGTATAGAGCAACAAATAAGCCACCATTTCCAATGGTTGCCAGTTCAATAAGAACACTGAAATCGCAATCATTTGGAATGCTGTTTTATATTTCCCCACTGTAGACACCGCCACACTGGTACGTGCGCCGAGTTCAGCCATCCACTCTCGTAAGGCAGATACGGTAATTTCACGGGAAATAATTACAATCGCGGCAAAAGCCATAGAAATAGTCGGTTGCCATTGCACTAAAACAATCAATGCCGCAGCGACCATAAGTTTATCGGCCACAGGGTCTAAAAAGCGCCCAAATGCAGAGGTCTGATTCAAAGTACGTGCCAAATAGCCATCAAACCAGTCGGTCACAGCAGCAATCACAAAAATAGACGTCAAAATAATATGACGCGTCATGCCACCATCATAACCATTTACGCCCATTGCAGGCGGCCAATACGCCACCAACAAAAAAACAGGAATCAAGGCGATTCGAGCCAAAGTTAATATATTTGGAATGTTCAGGATACGACCTGTTGTCATAGACACCGCCAATGTTTCCCCTCTTTACGCTGCATATTCACAAGTTTTTTGAGGATTTGTCATCGTGAATAGGCTTCACTTTATACGAAATGCTAGTAGGTGTCACTAGGCAAACACGGTGATGGTCTGTCGGGCAATCGCTATTAGCCGATCCTGATCATCCCATAAGTGCGCATATTCTGTGGCATAACCACCGCTAGCATGATCGGTAAAAACTTTATATTTCATCCAATCTTGCAGCTGATTTTGCAAAGGATTGACATAGGTCACATGCCAAGTCAGTGAACTGGCAGGAGCGAGCTGCTCAAACATCGGCAGTACTCCAGGCGGCCACATATCAAAAGCCACCATCAAATCGGCAATGGTCATGGCACGATTCGTATGCTGTTTTGGGTTAAAACGCATCCAGCCTGCAAAATCAGGTTTATGACTAGCAGTAAACGGATATTGTCCTTCAGACCAAACCAAATCCATCTGCTGAAAACATTCAGGTGCTAAAGGATGATGCTGTGTAACAGGCAATTCCGTTGCAGGTGGAAAATTGGGCGCAGTACGTTCTTGTTGCACCACAATGCTGGATTCACGTGCCGCACCAAAACTGGCAATTAAAATGCTTTGTACTGCATCATCCTGCCATAAACGAACTTCGACACTGGTCACAGATTTGCCTTCACGCAGAATTTCCGCCGTGAGCCGTGCCCGACCTTGTTGCACAGGTCCGACAAACGTGACACTGCTGCTTAGCAAGCGCTTTTTCGGATCGGCAATACAAAGCTGGGCTTTTTGCATCATCAAACCTGCCACCAATCCACCATAAATAGTGCGCCCCTGTAACCACCCAAGCGGGATGTCTATCCATTCTTGCTCGGCAATGGCTTGATAGGTCTGTAGCAACGACATAGCTTTTCCTTAAACAATGTTGTGGTTGATATTACAGGGTTTCGATCTGATGTGAATGTTCAATGAAGACAGAGTCAATGCACTTTTTTGCTATTTACCTTTGTAGAAAATACTGCTTTTTATGCAGTAAATAGGGTCTGTTGACAATTCGTCTATGTTTGCGACGTGAGAGATATATCTCGCAAGATTTTTAGCTAATATAAGGCATGAGGCAGGAAATTTAGTCATTCATGCAGCACTTTATAAATCGTACGCGCCATTACTTCACCCAGTCCGGGTACTAAAGTCAACTCTTTTTCAGAAGCTTTCAGGACACCTTGTATGCCACCAAAATGGGTGAGTAAATCACGACGACGTTTTGGCCCTAAGCCCGGAATCACTTCAAGTATTGATGAGCCACGTTTTTTATCGCGCTTGGCACGGTGCTTGGTAATTGCAAATCGGTGTGCTTCATCACGTACCTGCTGAATCAAATGCAGCGCCTTATGATCTTCAGGCAGCTGAATTTTGCTGCCATCGGTAAAATGTAGCGTTTCTAGACCAGGTTTGCGTCCTTCGCCTTTGGACACCCCAATCATAAAGGCATCCAATCCTAACTCCTGCATGACCTCCATCGCCATATTCAACTGCCCTTTACCGCCATCAATCAGCAATAAATCGGGCAGCATGGCTTTTTTATAACGGCGCGTTAAAGCTTGGCGCATGGCAGCATAGTCATCTCCAGCCTGAATATCCTGAATTGAAAATTGTCGATAATCACGTTTGCGAATACCACCACTGTCAAATACCACGCAAGATGCCACAGTGTCTTCGCCCATAGTGTGCGAAATATCAAAACATTCAATCCGATCAATCGGGCGTCCAACCACTTGCTCTAACTGATGAAAACGCTCATTTAATTCAAAGTGATTGGCGAGTTTACCTTTAATGGCATGCTGCACATTCATTTGTGCCAATTCTTGCCACTCGGCACGGGTTTCACGCACTTTATGTTTAATTTGAATTTTTTTATCGAAGTGTTGCTGTAAGGCTTGTTCCAACTCTTTGCAATCTGCCACTTCCACATTAACAATCAATTCCGCTGGAATTTCATCGGCCACCTGAAAGTAAAAGTTGGCAATAAAATCGGCCAACATTTGCCCCAAATCATCGCCCAACATATCAGGAAAATAGCTTTTACCGCCCAGCATTTTGCCATTGCGCACATGCATAATTTGCACACAGGTCACACCTGCCTGATAAGCAATTGCGATAATATCGGCTTCGCCTTTGAGTTTATAAATGGCTTGCTGTGCCTGCACATCACGCAACAAAGCCATACGGTCACGGTAAAAGACTGCTTTTTCAAATTCCAACGCTTCGGCTGCAGCTTCCATTTTAGCAATCAATTGCTGATTCAGTTCTTTACTATCGCCCTGTAAAAATCGAATCGAATTATTAACATCTTCTTTATATTCTTCGGGCGAAATCAATCCTACACACGGTGCCGAACAGCGTTTGATCTGATATTGCAAACACGGACGCTGCCGTTGAGCAAAATAACTGTTTTCACACTGCCGCACATTAAACAGTTTTTGTAACACCACCAAAGTATCGCGGGCATTGTACGCACTCGGATAAGGCCCAAAAAACTTGCCTATCTGATGCTTGCCTTTGCCGCGTCCACTGGCAATACGCGGATAAGGCTGATCTGCCGACACAAAAATATAAACATAGGACTTATCATCGCGCAGCATAATATTGTACGGTGGACGATGCAGCTTAATCAGATTTTGTTCAAGCAATAACGCTTCAGTTTCGGAACGCACCACCAAAGTTTCAATATCATAAATACGCGCCACTAAAGCCTGCGTTTTAGGATGCTCGATGGTTTTGACAAAATAACTCGACACTCGGTTTTTTAAATTTTTGGCTTTGCCGACATATAACAACTCCCCGTCTTTACCCAACATACGGTAAACCCCTGGCAATTGGGTCATATTTGCCAAAATTTTCTCGATATGCTCACCTGCGTTTGGGTTCACGAGTCATCCTATTCTTGCTACATTCTTTACATGATGTGCTGCTTTATCTGATTTTTTCAAGCTTTATCCTGTGGCATAGCGCATGATCTATCCACTAAAACGATCAGCTCAGTGCTAAAAACGATCAGTCGGCAACACAAGATTTGCTATGCTCAGGCATCTTGTCAGCAGAAGGAAAGTGCAGGATGACGACCGCACCACACGGCATACCGACCATTCAATCCGCAACGTCCCAGCCGATCAGTACACATCAGTATGTATCCGCCAAAGACCGTTTGATTGGCAAGCCGCGCTTTCATTTTGAACCTACACAAGTCATGCAATTGTTACGTCAACGGATTATTGGACAAGATGCAGCGCTGAATGAAATCGAAAAAATGCTGTATGTGGTCAAGGCCGATTTCTCCAGCACAGAGCGACCACTTTCAGTGACTTTAATGCTTGGCCCGACAGGTGTTGGCAAGACCGAAACGGTGCGCCTGATTGCCGAAGCCATTTATGGTCGCCCCGATGCTTTCTGCCGTATCGATATGAATACCTTGGCGCAGGAACATTATGCTGCAGCACTGACAGGTGCACCACCGGGTTATGTCGGCTCCAAAGAAGGACACAGTTTATTTGACGAAACTGCCATTGCAGGCTCACATACCCGTCCAGGCATTATGCTGTTTGATGAACTGGAAAAAGCGTCAACTGAAGTGCTCCGTGGCTTAATGAATGTGTTGGATACAGGCAAACTGACCCTGACCGCAGGCACCAAAACCATCGACTTTCGCAATTGCATGATTTTTATGACCAGCAATATGGGGGCACAGGCGGCACAGCAATACTTGGATAAACTAAATTTGTTGCCGCAAAAATTACAGCAACTGTGCCTAACACGCATGCCCACACAACGGATCATTGAAAAAATCATGCAACGCAAATTTGACCCTGAATTTTTAAATCGGATTGACCGCAGCTTGCATTATCAGGCCGTATCTGCCGATGCTTTGCCACAACTGGTTGAAATTGAGTTGGAAAAATTAAACCGTCGCCTGCAACATCAACAGCGCCAAGTTCAGCTGACGGCTGCTGCCAAAGCATATTTTTATCAAGGGCATGATATTCGTTACGGCGCTCGGCATTTGGGGCGCAAAATCCGTACCGAGCTAGAACCTATTTTAGCGTTGTATTTTTTAAGCTATCCTGAACGGACAGAGCTATGTCTGGATTGCAATGCAGGCGCATTACACATTCAAATAGATTGATCTTTGGTTGAGGATGATAATGCTCATCCTCAATGCTTTGACACTTATATGCCGTGATATGTATGGGCGATGCTTTCAAATTTTGCAGATTAGTCAGTAATTTCTATGCCCAATGCCTGACTAAACTTGGCTTGATCTTTAGGTGAAACCAATACAAATTTTGGCTGCCCTGCTTGCACATAATCAATTTTTAAACGTTTTAAAGATAAGGCGGGTGATGCCACAGAATTATTGGTTTTAGATATTTTCTGAATATTGGCACGTGGAATATCCCACTTTAAAAACATACAGCGAATCTGCAAGCGTTCTGCATCGACCTGATAGCGAGTATTAAAAATAGGCCACCACAACACAAAAATTGTGATGATATATACCCCTGTATGTACTGGAAATGCAGGCATCGTGCCTTTGGCATACATGGTCAGCAATAATTGAATTAATAAGCCTGACATACAAATCACAAAGGCCAAGACCCACCAATCTTTTTTAGAACGAAACGTTTGCATAAATTTTCCCCTAAGTTGCTTCATTCTATACATAAAAGCAGCGTGAAATTGAAGACTGCAACTGAAATTATGGAAAAATGCCATAAAAAAACGCCCCGAAAGGCGTTGTGATGATTTAAAACAGATAAGGACGTATAAAAATCAAGAAGAAAATACCTAACATCAAAAACCATTTTAGGAAGTAATACAGACGGCTATTTCTTGCCTTTAGGGCTTTGGCTTTTAAACGCACTTGGTAAACATAACCAAAGACTTTATTTAAGCCACCTGTTTGGTCACCGGCTTCATTCGGAGAACTGGCTGCAGTCATGACATTCTTACCAAACCAGTGATTAAACTTTTGCATCAAGCGTGATTTTAACGGACGCTCAACATCGGCAAAGAAAATAATACGGTTTTGATCAGTGCCATTTTCGGCATAGTGAATATAGGTTTCATCAAACACCACACTTTCACCATCACGCCATGAATATCGCTCACCATCTACATCAATAAAGCAGCGCTCATCATTTGGTGTCATCAGTCCCAAATGATAACGTAACGAACCTGCGTACGGGTCACGATGACGCACCAAGCGACTGTCGGGTGCAAGCTCGGTAAACATGGCTGCTTTAATACTTGGCAAGGTTTTTAATAAAGCTGTGGTTTTTGGGCATAATTCTGCTGCAGATGGGTGTGCCGAGTCATACCATTTTAAATAAAAACGCTTCCAGCCTGTTTTAAAGAATGAGTTAAAACCCAAGTCATCGTAGGTACTTGAGGCTTTAATGCCACCCTGCTCATACAGAGCCTTGGCTTCATCACGAATCATTTCCCAATTTTCATCCAGTACTTTTAAATCTTGAAAGTACTGCGTGTCGATATACGGTTGATTCGGCACTTTTGAAAACAGATACATTAAATAGTTAATCGGTGCCAAAATCGTAGAATGGTCAAAGAACTGACGATAAAAACTATGACGCACCTTACCACGCTGTTGAATATACAACGCTGAAGCGATAAAAATCGCCAAAATAATCCACTTCAACATAGAACAACCAAAGTTGTTGAACACAACTCAAAATTTAAAATGCCGAATATTTTAGCCAATTTGCCGCAAGCGGTCATATCCAAAAATAGAACACAGCATTGCAGCTGCTAATTTTTTCTACAGATACTGCTCAAAGTTTTGCTGGAATTACCGTGAATTGACTTTTCTGCCGAAAATAGCATCGCAATACTGTATTATTTTTAAGCTTTTCAAGGATTCACCTGCAATTGTTCAAAATTAAAAATAAAATAGAAAACAAACACTTTCATAGAACTTTAAAAAAACAGTTTTAAAATTAGGTCAAAAAGCAATTCCACGCTGTGAGAAAAATCATGACCCTTGCGTCACGGCTTGATACAACTTGCTATATTTTTTTTCGATATAGTTATCGTAAGATTAGCGAGGCATATATGTGTGCAGAACTATCGCACACGCTTCATAACATCAACTTAGAAGTCCTCCAAAATAAAGGAGATCAGGCATGATCCACGCTGGCAATGCCATTACCGTCCAAATGATTTCGGACGGAATTGCAGAATTCCGCTTTGACTTACAAGGTGAGTCGGTCAACAAATTTAACCGTGCAACGATTGAAGACTTTAAAGCTGCGATTGAGGCTGTTAAAGCAAACAATGAAGTGAAAGGTTTAATCATCACTTCTGCGAAATCAACCTTTATCGTGGGTGCAGACATCACCGAATTTGGCGCAAACTTCGCTCAAGGCGAACAAGCCATTGTGGATTGGGCATTGCCTGTTCACAACATCTTCAATGCTTTTGAAGATTTAGACATTCCTAAAGTTGCTGCAATCAATGGTATGGCATTGGGCGGTGGCTTTGAAATGTGTTTGGTATGTGACTACCGTGTGATGTCTGACCAAGCACAAGTGGGCTTACCAGAAATTAAACTGGGTATTTTCCCAGGCTTTGGTGGTACGGTACGTTTAAGCCGCGTTATTGGTATCGACAATGCCGTTGAATGGATGGCAATGGCCAACCCTAAACGTCCAGATGCTGCACTCAAAGATGGTGCTGTAGATGCCGTAGTTGCTGCAGACAAATTGCAAGATGCTGCGCTTGACTTGGTTAAACAAGCCATTGCAGGTCGTTTAGACTGGAAAGCAAAACGTCAGGAAAAATTAGACCCTGTTAAATTGAACCCACTTGAACAAATGATGGCGTTCAACACAGCAAAAGGTGCGGTACTAGCAAAAGCAAACCCTGCACAATACCCTGCGCCAAAATTGATGCTTGATTCTTTACAAGCAGGTGCAAGCTTGCCACGTAACGAAGCGCTTAAAGCTGAAGCTGAAGGCTTTGCCAAAGCGGCTGTAACACCACAAGCAGGTGCGTTGATTGGTTTATTCATCAACGACCAAGTGGTGAAGAAAACTTCTAAGAAATATGAAAAAGGTGCACACCCTGTCAACCAAGCGGCTGTTCTAGGCGCAGGTATCATGGGTGGTGGTATTGCTTACCAAGCGGCAAGCAAAGGCACACCAATCATCATGAAAGACATTGGTAATCCGCAACTTGCTTTGGGTATGAAAGAAGCCAATGGCTTATTGACCAAACAAGTTGAACGCAAAAAGTTAACCCCTGCAAAAATGGGTGAAACTTTGGCACGCATCCGCCCAACTTTAAGCTACGACGAGTTTAAAGAAGTAGATATCGTGATTGAAGCCGTGACTGAAAATCCGAAAGTCAAAGGCATTGTGTTGGCTGAAACTGAAAAATCAGTACGTGAAAACACCATTATCGCGTCAAATACATCTACCATTTCGATTACACGTTTGGCAGAAAACCTACAACGTCCAGAAAACTTTGTCGGCATGCACTTCTTTAACCCAGTGCACATGATGCCATTGGTGGAAGTGATTCGTGGTGAAAAAACTTCACCTGAAGCAATTGCGACCACTGTGGTGCTTGCTCAGAAAATGGGTAAAACACCAATTGTTGTAAACGACTGCCCAGGCTTCTTGGTGAACCGCGTATTGTTCCCTTACTTTGGTGCATTTGACCTTCTATTGAAAGACGGTGCTGACTTCCAACAAGTCGACAAAGTCATGGAAAAATTCGGCTGGCCTATGGGTCCTGCTTACCTAATCGACGTTGTTGGTATCGACACGGGCGTTCACGGTGCAGAAGTCATGGCAGAAGGTTTCCCAGACCGCATGAAGCCAGACTATAAAGGCTCAATCCAAGTCATGTACGAAAACAAACGTCTTGGTCAAAAGAATGACGTCGGTTTCTACAAATATGAATTGGATCGTAAAGGAAAAAAAGCCAAAGTGGTTGATCCAACTGCATACGAGCTTGTGGCATCTGTTGCAACTGCTGAAAAACGCGAGTTTGATGCGCAAGAAATCATTGACCGTATGATGCTTGCTTTCTGTAACGAAACTGTTCGTTGCTTAGAAGACAACATTGTGGCAACACCATCTGAAGCAGATATGGCGATGATTATGGGTGTAGGCTTCCCTCCATTCCGTGGTGGTCCATGCCGTTACATCGACCAAACAGGTGTTGCTGAATACGTTGCGCTTTGCGACAAATATGCACATTTAGGAAAAGCTTATGAAGCGCCACAAATGTTGCGTGACATGGCTGCTAACAACAAAAAATTCTACGGTTAAGGAGCAACGTGAATGGCTACTTTAAATCCACGTGACGTTGTCATCGTTGATGGCGTACGTTCTGCAATGGGTAAAACCAAAAACGGTATGTTCCGCAATGTACGTGCTGACAGTCTATCGGCTGAATTGGTTCGTGCTTTAGTTGCTCGTAACCAGTTTGATGTCAACGAAGTTGAAGATGTGATCTGGGGCTGTGTTAACCAAACCCTAGAACAAGGTATGAACATTGGTCGTAATATTGCTTTATTGGCTGATCTTCCAAAAACAGTAGCAGGTCAAACTGTGAACCGTCTGTGTGGTTCTTCAATGCAAGCGATCCACACCGCTGCGGCACAAATTGCAACCAATCAGGGTGATATTTTCATCATTGGTGGTGTAGAGCACATGGGCCATGTGGGCATGATGCACGGTATCGACATCAACCCTGCTGCATCGAAGCACTATGCCAAAGCCTCAAACATGATGGGCTTAACTGCTGAAATGTTGGGTCGCATGAACGGTATTTCTCGTGAAGAGCAAGATGCCTTTGGTGTGGAATCACACCGTCGTGCATGGGCTGCAACGCAAGAAGGCCGTTTTAAAAACGAAATCATTGGCATTGAAGGTCATGATGCAAACGGCTTTAAACAACTATGCGACATCGACGAAGTGATTCGTCCAGATGCTAACCTTGAAGCATTCCAAGCTTTACGTCCTGTATTTGATCCGAAAGGCGGTACCGTCACTGCGGCAACATCTTCAGCATTGTCTGATGGTGCTTCTGCTATGTTGCTTATGTCTGCTGAACGTGCACAAGCATTAGGTTTGAAACCACGCGCGGTGATTCGCTCTATGGCCGTTGCAGGCTGTGATGCAGCAATCATGGGTTATGGCCCAGTACCTGCAACGCAAAAAGCACTTAAACGTGCGGGCTTGTCAATTGCAGACATTCAAACCTTTGAATTAAACGAAGCGTTTGCTGCACAAGGTCTATCTGTTCTAAAAGGCTTAGGCATTTATGATCAGCAAGATCGTGTGAACTTGAACGGTGGTGCAATTGCACTCGGTCACCCATTGGGTTGTTCAGGTGCGCGTATCACCACCACGTTGTTGAACGTGATGGAACAACAAGACACGCAAATTGGTCTTGCGACCATGTGTATCGGTCTTGGTCAAGGTATCGCGACAATTATTGAGCGTGTGTAAAAAGTCTTCGTAATAAAAAAATCCTCGCATCATGCGGGGATTTTTTATTTTGTTGTTTTGAGCTGTTCTAATTTTTAAATTTTATTCTTTTGCATTGTTATCTTGAAGACTAGATGGCTGATCAGTTGTGATTTACCTGCACGGCTTAAACCAACAACTCCCCCATCAACCATGTCATATAGCGTTCTTTATCCATAAAGTCTGGGGCGCTGCCTGTATCCAAGCAATAATATTGTTGATTAAATTCAATCACAATTTGTTCAGTCTGATGCCAATCTTCAACCAAACGAAAGTGCTGATTAAAGAAGTAACGGTTCTTGCCCCAATTATTTAAATTTTCGAGTTTCGGGTAGTTTTTATTTTCTAAGAATTGCAAATACAGTTGTTGAATATCATCAAAGACTTGAATGCTGTTCATATTGGACCTGCCTAGCTGAGCAATTAAATCAACAGGCACAGTTTAGGCAAGAGATTTGAACGGCAGATGACATTCTTTTGACAATTTGATGTAAGGATTTGCCAGACCTTACAACTTGCTTTCCAGTGCCCGCTGATGCTGCTGAGTGATCTCTTGCATTTGCGTATTGAGCTGCACCATCTCTTGATATACCGCATTAAATTCTTTCAAGGCTGCATCTTCATAGAACATGAAGGTATTGTTTTTGAGCTCCCATTTATTGTTTTTTAAAATTGCAAACAACACATACGCCTTACCCAAATTTTTCTTTTCCAATTCAAATAATGCGTGTCCTTGGTCATTATGGCGGCTTTCTAGCAAAGATTCTGCTAAATGACGGCGCAAATTATGATTGATTTCAAGATTCTCAATCTGCTCCAAAGCCATCGCTTCATGCTGTTCTAAATGTTCCTGATACAGCTCTACCATGGCACGTACTTGCACCAACATGGCTTCGGTATCGGCATAGTCTTGTTTTTTATCTGCAGCAAGTCGTTGAGGATCTAAAAACTGATCCCAATTCAAGGCTTTTAATTCACGTAAATAGCTATTGCGCGCTTCGGCACTTTGCACCATGTGACTCAAGACAAAACTCGCCATAATTTGATAGTCGCCATCTAAACGATTATCTTTTAAGTCAATTTGAATCGGCTTAGACCAATCCTGTGCCTGTACAAAAATTTGTTCGGCTTTTTCATAAATCACATTTTGATAAGCATGCAATTGAGTGACTTGTTTTTGCTGCTGTTGATATTGATAAAACATCCCGCCAAAAATCAGCAGCGTTGCACATCCTATAATTAGCACTATACGTCGCATGCGTGCCCTCTTATTTTTTAGTATTTGCAATATCTTAGCGTGAAGCCTGTCACATTTGTATAGCATTTTATGCTTATTTTCTAATGCAGCCATTAGAATATAGTGAAATAAATCAATTCATTTATACCTTTATATGATTCTGTATCCATGACGCTATTTGACCAGATGCTCAAAAATAAGTTTAGCATCGCTTTATGCTTTAAATTTTATGTAACATCCCCATCTTAGTAAAAAACAGAATTTGAGATTGTTCATGCGCGTTGATATTTGGTCAGATATTGTTTGCCCGTTTTGCTATATCGGCAAAAAACGTTTAGAGGCTGCTGCTGAAAAAGCAGGTGTAGAATTAGAAGTGCATTGGCACAGTTTTGAACTCGATCCAGATGCGCCACCGCGTCAGGAAGTGTCCAATTCAGAGCGTTTGGCACAAAAATATGGACGCAGCCTTGCCGAAGTAGAAGACATGCAGCGTAATATTGCCGAAATGGCAAAAGCTGAAGGCATTGACTTTCAATGGGAAAATGCCAATTCAGGCAATACCTTTAATGCCCATCGTTTGGTGCATTTGGCGCAAAGTAAAGGCTTGGGCAGCGAAGCCAAAGAAGCTTTTTTCTATAGCTATATGACTCAAGGTTTGGCAATTGGCGAGCGTGAAACACTAGAAGATGTTGCATCACGTATTGGGCTGAACCCTGTAGAAGTGGATGATGTTTTGGATTCTGACGAATATGCCGACTTTGTAAAATTTGACCAAGAAGTTGCACGTGAACAATTAAACGTCACTGGCGTACCGTTCTTCGTATTTGATCAGCGTATTGCTTTAGCAGGTGCGCAGCCACGCGAAGTTTTTGTGCAAGTTCTGCAAAAAGCCCTTGAAACAGCAAGCGAGCTAGAGCTTGAAGATGCAGCAAGCTGCGATGCAGAACAATGCGATGTATCTGAACCTAAAGCTTAAGATTGAAATACAGACAAGGCTGAATAGTGTTCTTCCGGCTGATTAGACGCACAAAAAAATCCCATTACGGGATTTTTTTGTGCTTTTAAAATGGGTCAAAGTTCCAGCTTTGCCCCGCAACCATGCTTCGGTTAGTTGTCATCTTACTATGCTTCGTTAATGAAGCGAGGTGTTATTCAACCAAGAAGCTGATTTTTAAATTGACCCGATACTCCGTGATTTGATTGTCTTTAACCACCACTTTTTGTTCGTTAATCCACGCCCCTTGGACATTTTTAATTGTTTCTGTCACTTTAGCGATTCCAGTCTGAATCGCGTCTTCAAAACTTTTTGTACTGCTTGAATTAACTTCAACTACTTTTGCAATTGCCATGATTTTCTCACTGTCCTTTATCGTTATTGGAATTCCATCATAGATTAAAAAAACCGCATTTTTAGACTGTTTAACCAATCACAGCCAAAACATTACATGATTTCACACTGTCAAAAACTGTCACCATTCACCCGCATTTCAGACTTATCTAAATACAAATTTTGCAGACATCTCAACCATTTAAGCCTACACAAAAAACTAGAGCTAAAACTCTAATATATTGTTTTATATTGCTATTTTTAAAATAATTGCCGAAATGATCATTTTGTAAATTTTAAACTTTGTTATGATTCATGTGAATTTTTTATTTCGTTTGATCTCCCTACGATGTCTATTCTTCTGCCTAGACATTAACACTTTGGATGGATATTCCCATGAATATGTTTAAATCTGTTTTGATGGTTTCACTTTTAGCAATTGCTGCAAATGTATCTGCTCAAATTGTGCATGTACCTGATTTTCCAACTCAAAAAGTGAATACAGAATCGGCTGCATCTGAAGCTGTTGTAAATGAACCAACTTCGCAAAAGGCAGCTTAAGTTACGCGTTTTATCCACTAATTTTAGCTGTATTAATCTCTCCCATTTCTCTCCCCAAACAGCAGTCTAAATCAGGCTGCTGTTTGTTTTTCTAGTGCTAAATTTGCTTTAAATCGTCCATACAACATCTAAAAACTGTGTCCTACCCAATTGCCAGTACTTTTTTGGCACTGCGATTTAAATTTTTTTGATTATTTTTCATATAAAAAGCGCATTTTTTGTCAATAATGTCTAAAAAAGCACAAAAGCTGACAATTTTTAGCATGTATTTTTTAATTAAATCCATATAATTAAAGTGATTTTGTTTTCATTGCTATAGCAGATGCCTATGCAACAACTTCAAGCACTTATACAAAGAAAAATTCCACCTCAAGCGATTGAGGTCAGCCATTTAATCGAATTAGCCAAACGCTATCCTCAACCACAATCGGCAGAATATAAATTGATTGAATTGGCTCTGAATATTGTCTTGGCAGATTATTTGGAAAAAGCACAACAACATATTTAAGTATGCATCAATGAATACACTAGAAAAATCACTGTTGATTAAAGAATTACGCGACTTAATTGATGCTTTAACGCATAAAAGACTCAGTCTGTATGAAACAGCCAAAGCCAAAGCACGCATTAAAGAAATTTTTATGCTGTGCGATAAACCGATTTTTCAAAAACAGTTGCTCACATTTAAAGCCTCACAAAATCCAATTCAAACTGCGGTAACTTTTGCAGAACAAAGTTTATATGCACAATCTTTTCGTGGCGTATTTACACAACTTGAAGCACTTGAAACAGCACTTTATCAACAGCCTGAAGCAGGTTGGGCGATTTTGTATCAACCGAGAGCAGGTTGGCAAATTTGGTTAATTCCTGCTGCAGACCGCACTGCTCTGCTAAGCGAATTTCAAGATTTAGAGCAGGTCTATCGCTGGATGTTGGAACAGCAGCAACAGTATCACTGCCTTCAAACCGATGCAGAACTGAAACAAGCTGCAGTTCTAGAAGCTGCGCAAACTCAGCCAGTCTTTGTCACTGCAGACTTGGAAGAAAATAAAGCTGTAGATTCGCCAATTCAATTTGAATTCATTACAGACCACATCGCTACAGAAGAAGTTGCCTCGTCTGATACTCAAGTTGTGGACGTGGCTAAAGATGAACTTACAATTGAACCGACAGCAGACCAAACGATCATTTCCAACGCAATACTGAATACAACTCAGCCTGACACAACGACAATAGATACTGCCCCACCAATAACAGCTATCACGCCAAAACCAAGCACCACCCCAGCTTATAATCTATTGTTAAGCCAATATAGTTGCCCCATTTCTGCGCTCAATCTTAGCCAAAATGAGTCAGCACAGTTGTATCGGGTCTTTTTGCCTGAAGCGCCAGAAGTCACGCAATATGCCGATGTATTGGTGCATTTGTCTGATCCCGAAGAAGATCAGCAACAGGTGTTGGCGCGTGCGGTATATTTGGCAGAACAAACCAATACGCAAGGACGCTTTATTAAATATGTGGTACTGCTTGGCGCATTAGATCAAATGCAAGCGATTCGTTTGACTCAAAACTTTTGCCAACAGTTTGAACATGAAATTGCAGCAATACGTGAAATTTCTTGGGAAAAATTACAAGAACATTTATTTGATTTCGATCAGCTTTTTCAATGCTATAGTCATGATGCTCAAATCGTGTGGCAGCAAGAGCATTATTTTCCTTTCATTCCAATACAGCACATTCAAACTACTAAGTTTATTCAGTTTGAAGAAAGTGAAGCACAGAGTCATACCCCTTTGATTTTACTGAAAGAACGACAAAAAATTCGTGTGATTCATGGTCAAAAGCGCTTACAACTGTCCCGTACTGAACAAGCTATACCGCACATTTTATTAGATCGACAACAAGGTATTAGTTGGCAAATGATTCAAAAAGTCATCTCCCAATTACAGCAACCGATTGATGCTTTGCAGTTATGCCAAGCACTTCAAATGTATCAAGAAAAAGAGGTTTCTGCCTAAAAACTGCCGTTTATATTATGATTTTGTAGCCAAGTCTTGCTTTTATCTCATAGATTTTCAACACTAACAAAAATGGCTTAAAGATCAGTAAATAATGTCAAGAATAAAGCACACATCGCCTTTTATATTAAGCTGTCTCTTAAGTGGGGTCGCAGGCATCACTTTTGCACAAGAATCAACTCAAGCAGTGGATCAAGCCCATACGCCACTGCCACCTTATGAATTGCCTGTCGCTCCGCCAAGTGCAGCAGATAAAAACGGTTTTTATTACACGATTCCACGTTGGATTGATGCCACACCGACGGTGTTACCCGAACAATCCAATGAATCCATTGTACCTGCCACCACAGAAACGGAACATTTAACTTGGTTCGATCAACGTCAAAAAAATATTCGCAACTGGGCAGATAAAACAGCACATAAACTGGATAACTGGTTTGGTGAACCAAGTCCTGAACAGCCTGCCTCAGCCACTTTGCGGGTTTTGGTCGATAGCAGTTGGGATAAGCATAATGAATATGAAGTCAAACCTCGTATTCGCGGGAAAATCAAACTGCCTACGCTTGAAAATAAACTCAGTGTGGTCTTTGGTGATGACTCGCTCGATAACGAATTGCAAAATAACGTCGCCATTACCAACGAAAACCCAGCGCATGATGCAGACAAAACTGTAGACAGCAAACGTAGCCGTGAAGACAACAGTTCTCTGGCATTACGTTGGTCGAACTTTGCCGAGCGTCTACCTTTTGAAACAGATGTCGATTTAGGGGTACGTTCTGGCGATGATATTTATCTGCGTTTAAAAGCCTCTAAAGACTGGACTTTGGAAAATGATTTCTCTTTTCATGCCGAACAAATTTATCGTTATGGCATCGACAGTGAAAATTATCTCAGAACCAACTTGGAGCTCACGCACGCACGCCCCAATCAGGCTTTCTTGTCCAATCAATTTAGCCTGACCTATGCCGATGAACAAGATGATGATTTGGTTTGGGACAACTACACCTTTAGACAACATCAATTCTTTGCAGGCAACCGCTTTAACTATGGCATTTATACAGGCGGTTATTATCACGATGATGACTTACGTTTAAATCGTTGGGGGCCATTTGTCTCTTGGCGTCAACCATTTTTACGTGAATGGTTCTTTATTCAGGGCGATGTCAATTATTTAAATGATGATCGCGCAGATCGTAATCATTATCTCGGTGCTTTAGTGCGTTTAGAAGCCATTTTCTAAACAGGTAACATCTACAATCAAGCCAAATTAAAAAACCAAGTCTTGCGAACAGGACTTGGTTTTTTTGCAAGATGATCTTGCAAGATGACGATGCATTATTTGTACAACGCATCATCGATCATGTTCATGCGAAAGCAGACTTACTTTAACAGTAAGCTATTAATACGTTTCACATATTCCGCTGGGTCTTCAGGCAAGCCACCTTCAGCAATCACAGCTTGATCAAAAATCACATGCGCCAAATCATCAAATTGATTGGAGTCCTGTAATTTTTTCACCAAAGGATGCTCTGGGTTGATTTCCAAAATTGGCTTCATATCAGGTACAGCTTGCCCTGCATCCTTCAACATACGAATCAATTGTGGTGACAGTTCACCTTCACCTGTTACCAAACAAGCAGGGGAATCAACCAAACGTGTAGTCACACGCACTTCTTTGGTTTTACCGCTTAAAGATGCAGACAATTGCTCAACCACAGGTTTAAATTGTTCTGCAGCCGCGTCTAAAGCTTTCTTCTCTTCAGCATCTTGTAGATCGCCTAAATCAACCGCACCTTTAGATACGTTTTGCATTGGCGTGCCATCAAACTCTTGCACAAAGTTCATCGCCCACTCGTCTACGCGTTCTGCCATCAACAACACTTCAATGCCTTTTTTCTTAAACAACTCCAACTGTGGAGAATGCTTTGCTGCGTTCAAGTTGTCTGCCGTAACGTAGTAAATGGCTTTCTGACCTTCTTTCATTCGCGCTTTATAGTCCGCCAATGAGGTACTGATGTCATCATTACTTGAAGTAGCGTAGCGTAATAATTTCAGGATACGTTCACGGTTGCCAAAGTCTTCGCCTAAGCCTTCTTTTAAAACTGAACCAAATTCTTGATAGAATTGCTTAAATTTTTCTTGGTCTTTTTCATCTTCAGACTTGGCTAAATTGTCCAACATGGTCAACACACGACGGGTATTGCCTTCGCGGATGGTTTTCACATCACGGCTTTCTTGCAATAACTCACGGCTCACGTTCAATGGCAAATCGGCGCTATCCACCACACCTTGCACAAAGCGCAGATAATTTGGAATCAGGTTCTCTGCCTCATCCATAATAAATACGCGCTTCACATACAATTTAATCCCCGCTTTGGCTTCACGAGTAAAAATGTTGTGCGGTGCTTTACTTGGCACATACAACAACTGGGTGTATTCAGTACTGCCTTCAACGCGGTTATGCGCCCATGCCAATGGTGCGTCAAAATCGTGGCTGAGGTTTTTATAAAACTCAATGTACTGTTCTTCACTAATTTCGTTTTTATTGCGCGTCCACAACGCACTGGCCGAATTAATCGTTTCCCATTCATCAGTTTTCACATACTGACCTGCTTTCGGTGTTTCACCTTCAGCGGCTTCTTCTTGCTGCCACACTTCTTTCTGCATTTGAATTGGCAAACTGATGTGATCAGAGTATTTATTGATGATCTGCTTAACTTTGTAGCTTTCTAAATAATCCAGCGCATCTTCACGCAAGTGCAGAATAATATCGGTACCCCGTTCTGCTTTGTGAATTTGCTCGACATCAAACTCGCCAGTACCCGCACTGCTCCAACGCACGGCTTCATCTGCAGCCAATCCTGCACGGCGTGATTCCACAGTAATTTTATCTGCCACGATAAAACCTGAATAGAAACCCACACCAAATTGACCAATCAATTGCGCATCGGCTTTTTGATCGCCCGTCAATTTTGACATAAAGTCTTTGGTGCCCGATTTGGCAATGGTACCCAAATGCTCAATCGCATCCTGCTGACTTAAACCAATGCCATTGTCTGAAATGGTCAGGGTTTTCTTGTCTTGATCTAAGCGGATACGCACACGTAAATCTGGATCATTTTCATAATATTCAGGATGGTTGATGCCTTCAAAACGTAATTTGTCGCAGGCATCCGATGCGTTAGAAATCAGTTCACGCAAGAAAATTTCAGGGTTGGAATAAAGAGAATGGGTCACCAAATGTAATAACTGCGCCACTTCGGCTTGGAAACTGTGTTTTTGGCTGTGCTCGCTCATTCATCACTCCTTAAATTCATAAACATGGTTATTGTTGGATGTGTTTATGAATTGGAGTGATTGCCTAATTTTTCAAGCCTAAACCCAGAAAAATTTAAAAAGGTGCACGTTGATAGACCTGATTTAAATGATCCTCTAATTTCTGCTGACGCAAATTATACACTTGGGTTAAACAATCGACGGAAGCGCCACAACGATCACGCAATTCTAACCAACGAAATTGTTCATCACGAATTTGTGAACGCGTCCCCATAGCGACCAAACGGCTAACAATACGATAGGTGGTTGCCATTTTCACATCGGCATCATTGACCGCACGATGTTCACAAATGGCATGTTCTGTTGGTGTTCTGGCTTTCTCACAAGAAAAACTCGCCGCATGCCCCGCGACACTCAGCATTAAACCAACACATATAGGCCAACCATATTTTATCAACATGAATTAATTCCTTCTTTATCGTTCTTTACTTTATCTTTCAGACTGTAAATGAACATGGCACATGCACTCAATTTTTTCATTCGATACATTTGTTATTTTTTGCGATAAAAAACCCCATCATAAAGATGGGGTTGCGCTGATTTTTATTATTATAAAGAGCTACTTTTTATAATTAAAATTTGTAGCTATAACCGATGGTGTACACCATTGGATCGATGTCTAGATCAAACTTTTTAATTCCTAATGCTGCAGCAGTATCATCAGTTAACGTAACTTCAGGACTCAATTGTGCATAACGTGCATCAAAGAACACACCCCAGTTTTTCGCATCAGCTGGCTGGAAGTTAAAACCAATTTGACCTGCAAAACCAAAGTCTTCTTTTACATCTTTAGCAACGCCTTCTTCATCCCATGCGATAAATGCGGTACCACCGACACCGATGTATGGTGTAAAACGAGTTGAATTTTTAAAGTGATATTTTGCTGTCAATGTAGGTGGTAAGTGTTTAACTTTAGCATTAGCAATTTCAGCACCACCAGCAAATACGCCTACATCATGACTAATTGGCGTAGCCAACAATAATTCTGCAGAGATATTATCATTAAAGAAATATTCTACTGATGGGGTAAATGCATATTCATGATCAGCTTCAGCAACAACACCAGGAATTACTGTTGCATCTTGTGTTGGAGAAATTACAGAACCACCAACTTTAACTTGCCATTGACCTGCCATAGCAGAAGCAGACATTCCCATTAATGCAATTAGAGCAACTTGCTTTAACATTTCAAAACCACCTTTAGAATAAAAATCTTAACGCTTAATTAATATTAAACACGACCACTATTAATATGCAACACATATTAAACATAATATTTCAAATACTTTATAAACTATTCATTATTATATAAATTTATTTTAAATAGACCAAATTACTTGGTTTTAAAACCCGAGTTAATTAATAAAGTTTATATTATTATTTCCCGACTATATTACTCAATTTTATTTAAAAAATACATCAAAAGATTTATTTAAAATACATCTTGCATTTGTTTAAAAATTAAAACAAATTTATTTTAAATTGATTAATTCACTCAGGTTTTATATTTTCAAAAAACAAAAAACCAATAAAAATTATTTAAATTAAATAAAGAGAATTAAAATCATCTTCATTCTAATATTAGAAGTTAATTACAACGAAAATGAATCATTCTGTTTGAAGATTTTAAATCGTGTATTGAGATTCAATCGGCAGATGCAAGGATGAATTTGAGAAAGATTCTTCTTGTCGTTTTAGCACGATGCTGCAACGTGCCCAACCTATTCTGAACACGTGTGCTTACAAATTTTGGTGATGATTTACAGCACCATCGCTGCAATCCAGCCAAAAATAATCAGTGGAATATTAAAGTGAATAAAAGTCGGTACCACACTGTCTTTCATGTGGTCGTGCTGCCCATCCATATTTAAACCCGAAGTTGGCCCCAAGGTTGAATCCGATGCTGGAGAACCCGCATCTCCTAAGGCTGCTGCTGTACCAATAATCGCAATGGTTGCTGCAGGGCTAAAACCGAACTGCAAACATAAAGGCACATAAATAATCGCTAAAATAGGCACGGTAGAGAAAGATGAGCCAATCCCCAAGGTGATTAACAAACCAATCAATAACATTAAAAATGCAGCCAAAGCTTTGCTATTGCCAATCCATTCCACCGACGCTTCTACCAAAGCAGGCACTTGATTAGTCGCTTCAATCACTGAAGCGAAACCTTGTGCAGCAATCATAATAAAGCCGATGAGTGCCATCATACGCATACCTGTAATGATCACATCATCTGCTTCTTTCCATTTGAAAATTCCCGCACAGCTTAAAATGGCAACACCGACCAAACCTGCCAGAATCATCGAATCTGAATACAATTGCACCGCCAAGGTTGCAATAATCGCAAACACTGCCATCCACAAGGTAAATTTTGCAATCTGAGGCGCTTGTAGGGTTGGCGCGGCGGTATTTGCATTGAGCTCACTCGAAATGCTTTGAGTACGTGCTACCTGCACATCTAGATAGTGTCGTGGCTTGCGATAACTTACAAATAACGCAAACAATAGACCAATAAACATCCCAAACACAGGAATAAACATGGCAGCAGGAATATCTTCATTTTGAATGGCAAAACCATACGGAGCACCAAAGGTATTGATATTGTGCGCCAAAATATCATTCAGGAAGATTGCACCGAAACCCACAGGAACAAACATATAAGTGGCAACCAAACCAAAAGTCAGCAAACAAACCACTGCACGACGGTCTAGGTTTAAATGATTGAAAACACTTAATAAAGGTGGAATCAATACAGGAATAAATGCAATATGTACAGGGATTAAGTTTTGTGAGAAGACCGCTGCCAAAGCCACAGTAAAATAAATCAGATATTTAACGCGGTTCTGTACCTTAGTATTACTGCTACCTGTTAAAGTGCGAATCAGTTTGTAGGCCAATAAGTCAGGCAAACCTGAACGTGCCAAAGCCAAAGCAAATGCACCTAAAATACCGTAAGCAAGGGCAATTTTTGCACCACCACCTAAGCCATTATTAAACGCATCTAAAGTGCCTTGTAAGCCTAAACCAGCCAGTAAACCACCTGAAACTGCACCAATAACCAAGGCAAAAACCACAGGCACACGAGCCAACGACAATCCGAACATGATTGCAATGGCAGCAAGAATTGCGAACATAAGAGATGAAAATTCAAAAAAGAAGCTATTTTATCAGAGATTATGCAGATTGGAGTTGACCAAACATTCAACTCCGACAAGCGTTTCTGATTTAAATTACTGCAGCATGTGAATTTGCATGACCTAAAGCAAAATCACGGATGGCAGTAGCAACCGCTTGCGGCTGACTAAGAATCGCCCAGTGATTAGCTGCCAATTCCACACGTTGAAAATCATCTACCCAAAGCGACATTTCATCAATCAATTCAGCACCCACAAATTGATCACATTTCAAGACAATAGCTTGCACAGGACAAATTGCATAACGTTGACGCGGCTTTAATAAACGTGGGATAAAATTGGCACGATATAAATTGACGCCATAGCGCCCATCTTTGCGGATATTAGGATTGATCGCAATATCTTGATCGCGTTCTAAGCGCATCACTACCTGACGCCATTGTTCAGGTTGAAAGAACTGCCAAACTGTAGGCGCAAGTGCAGGAAGTTGAAAGGCAGCAATATACCAAGATTTACGCATTTGTTTGAAAAATTTAATTTTATTTTCAGAAAACTGCTTACGCATCCAGAACGCTGCATGATCCAAACATGGGCCTGAAATACTGCTGTACGATAAAATTCGTCCCTTTAATTCTGGATCCGTCACTGCTTCCCAAGACTGAATTGAACCCCAGTCATGAGCTGCCAAGTGAAATGCACGCTGCCCCAAAACGGCATTAGCAACAGCCATTAAATCTGCAGCCAATTGAGCCAAGCTATAGGCACGAATGGATTTAGGAATGGAGGATTGTCCCGCACCGCGCACATCATAACTCACCACATAAAAATCTTGCACCAACACGGCAATCACTCGTTCCCAGACTTCTTGGTTATCTGGATAGCCATGCAGCAAAATCAATGCAGGTGCCGTTTTTTCCCCCCAAGTTTTGACATAAAGCTGTTGATAATCTGAGGTTTCAATCCATTGCGTTTGTGCTTGCATAAACATCCTGTTGTTTATTGTTGACATGATTGCTCTTGAGAATAACAAAATATGCCATTGGCTTGCTCAAATTTCATACTAATATAAGAAAAATCTACTTAAGGCTCTATAAAATTTCCCATGAACCTCATCAAAAAATTGCAGCAACTTCCTATCGTTTCTAAATACTTTTTAAATCGGTACCCACCCTATCGGGGTGCAGGTATTGAAATTGATCAAATCGATTTAGCCAACCACCATGTCCGTGTCAAAATGCCACTCACTCGCAAAAATCAAAATATTGTCGGCGTACATTTTGGCGGCAGCCTCTATTCCATGGTAGATCCATTTTATATGTTAATTCTGATGCATCACTTGGGTTCAACATATATTGTTTGGGATAAAGCGGCAACGATTCATTTCCTCGCCCCAGGACGCAGTACGGTGTATGCCGATATTCGCCTGAGTGCCGCTGAAGTCGAGGAAATCAAACAGATCGCAGAAGACTATGCTCCTCTGACACGTCAATATACGCTCAATATTATCGATGAATCAGGTGTACGAATTGCAGAAGTGCATAAAACGTTATATATCCGACGTAAAAAGCCCAAAGCCGTAGCAACGTAATTTTTAGCTCACATAAAAACGCAGAATCTAATGATTCTGCGTTGTTGGTAATATTATTTTAATCAAAAGACAAAAAGATCAATGTCACCGACAAACTTCTCTACTCTTTTTGAGCAGGTATGAATTAATTAACGTATTACTGTTGATACATCAGTGGATCATAAAAATTATAAACATTGATAGTATTTAAAATTAAAGGATCATTAAAATGAAAAAAAATCTTGTGCCAATCTTTTCCCTACTTTGTTTCTATTCATCGACATCCCTCCATGCTTTGGTGCCGAATACATTTACCAAAGTCCAGACTTTGAAAAATGTGGCTTATGGATCTCATCCTCAACAAGTGATGGATGTCTATTTCCCTGCCAAAGTACTCACAGATCAAACACCAGCCCCGCTCATGATGATGGTCCATGGCGGTGCTTGGAAAATGGGTGATAAAAATCATGCTGCTGTGGTCAAAAATAAGCTGAGTTACTGGACCAAGCAAAACTGGATTTTTGTGTCTATCAACTATAGATTAGTTCCGGATGTGACCGTACAGCAGCAAACTCAGGATATCGCCCAAGCGCTTATTTATATCCAAAATCAGGCACCGCATTGGCATGCTGACTCAAAACACTTGGTACTTATGGGGCATTCCGCGGGCGCACACCTGGTCAGTCTATTAACCGTTCGCCCCCATTGGCTAGCACCCCAGCCACAGCCTTGGCGTGCTACTGTTGCTTTAGATAGCGCGGCTTATGATATAGAAAAGATAATGCAAACACGTCATGCACGTTTTTATGATCAAGCCTTTGGTGATCAACCTTCCAAATGGAAAGCCCTTTCTCCGATAGCTCAGCTACATCAAGCTTTACCTGCATTCCTCGCGGTGTGTTCAACCATCCGTGCAGACCAACCCTGTACTCAAGCTCGACAATTTATTCAACAAGCACAGAAATTCGGAACTCAAACCCAGTTATTGCCTGTCCGACTTTCACATGCTGAAATCAACAAGTCATTGGGACAAAATAATGCTTATACTCAAGCAGTCAATCAATTTATCCAAACGCATTAATTTTTCAGCTTGCGTATAAAAAACGCAGAATCATAAGATTCTGCGTTGGATGTACTGAAATATAAGTACTTCAGTAGGATGGCATGGCTGTTCGTATTCAGATTAACGCTTTTGCTCGATGGCTGCACCAGCACCACCACCAACAGCACCACCGATTGCAGCGCCTGCATTACCACCTATCACTTCTTTACCTAAAATTGAACCAATCGCACCGCCAATTCCACTATAGGTTGCGTTACGGTTAGAACCATCTTGGGTTTTACTTCCAACTGCCGCACCTGCACCTGCGCCGGCTGCTGCACCAACACTACCACCTACGCTGTTACCCGCTGCGCCACCAACGGCACCGCCTAATGCTGCAGCACCAATACGTTGGTCATTAGAACTCATGCTTTCACAACCCGCCATAAGCATGGTCGATACTGTGGCAATTGCCAATACACTCAATACTTTTTTCATGGTGATCACTCCCCCTCGGTCTATTCGCTCTCAGCTTAGTGCATATTGCGGTAACAACTTTGAAAAAACTGTTACCAAGCACAGCAAGATGAAGGTATTTCTGTAAAAGACTTAAGGCTGAATAGATGATTCAGCACCATCTTCTTCCAAAAGCACGACATCTCTTGTGGTTTGTCCATCTTCAGTAAAAACTGCATGAGAAATCGTTTCTTTGGTTTCAGGTGTTTTCACCTGATCTAATTTCAAAGTACGGCGAATAGGTGCTTGTCCTGGCTTATATTCCATGCCTTCTGCATCAATCGTTTTCACTTCAGAAATGACTTTACCATCCTGCTTTAGGGTTTTATTCAACTCAATTTTTGAGGTTGGTACAATCACCCCACCTTTTTGAATCACAGGAATACCCAATTGTTTCTCTGAAAACTGTGCTTGATCATCATCAAAAACAACTTCCTTTGCCACAATATCTTTACCCTGATTGCTCACTTCAAAAATCGTGGCTTCTACATGGCGTATAGGCTTTTCACCTGTCACTGTACGAATCACTTCAGTTTTTAGAATAGGCACAATGGCTTTGTCTTTCACCACAATGCTGTTTGGCATTGGTGCAGCCGAAACAGACACACTCAGTAGCATTGCCGATAAACACAGTGTCAGTCCTCTAAATTGCATAAGCTATCCCCTTAGTTTTCTTGATATTTTTAAATTGTTCTTAATTCACTATATGCAATATTGCGGCTTTATTAAAGCAAAATATGCAACTAAAACGTTGGCAAAAAAAAGACGCCTCGAAAGGCGTCTTTAAATGATGCTTTAAAACGAATTAGAGATCGTTAAATTCATCGCTAAATGCTTGGCTTAATGCTTGATCTACATCAGAGAAATCATTCACTAATGCCAATTCAGCAGCTTCAGCTTCTTGACGACGACGCTCTAAGTGGTAAGCAAGACCCGTACCTGCTGGGATCAAACGACCCACAACAACGTTCTCTTTCAAGCCACGTAAATCATCTTCTTTACCTGTTACAGCCGCTTCAGTTAACACACGTGTAGTTTCCTGGAACGATGCAGCAGAAATGAACGAGTCTGTTGAAAGCGATGCTTTGGTGATACCCATCAATTGACGTTCAAACTTCGCTGGGAACTTGTTTTGTGCAAGTACAGCTTGGTTTTCTTGTACCACGCGAATGTAATCCACTTGTTCGCCTTTGATGAAGCTCGTATCGCCACCATCGGTGATTTCAACTTTACGCAACATTTGACGCACGATGACTTCAATGTGCTTATCGTTAATTTTTACACCTTGTAAGCGGTAAACGTCTTGAACTTCGTTCACGATGTAGTTGGTTAATGCCACTTCACCTTTCAAGCGTAAGATGTCATGTGGGTTTTGTGGACCATCAGAAATGGTTTCACCACGGTTCACATGCTCACCTTCAAACACGTTGATGTTACGCCATTTTGGAATCAACTCTTCGTAAATCTCAGAGCCATCATCTGGTGTAATCACTAAACGGTTCTTACCTTTGGTTTCTTTACCAAAGCTCACGATACCTGACACTTCTGCAAGAATCGCATGCTCTTTTGGTTTACGTGCTTCAAATAAGTCTGCAACGCGTGGTAAACCACCGGTAATATCACGAGTACGTGAAGATTCTTGTGGTACACGACCAATAACGTCACCCACACCGATATTTTCGCCATCACGGACAGAAAGAATCGTGTTCTGTGGCAAGAAGTAGAACTGTTCGCCACCATCCACAGTGTCTAATACCACAGCAGGACGTAAGTCTTTACCTGACGCAGGACGTGAAGTCACTGGCAAGATTTCAACTGTGGTCATACCTGTTGCATCATCAGTTTTCGAGGTTGCAGTCACGCCATCAGCAATTTGGCTGAAACGGATTTTACCCGCAACTTCGGTCACAAGTGGATGCGTGTGTGGATCCCAAGTCGCCACAATACCGCCAGCTTCTACCGCTTCGCCATCTTTGAGCAAGATTGACGCACCGTATGGCAGTTTATAACGCTCACGCTCACGACCTAACTCATCGGCAATACCAATTTCACCTGAACGTGAAACAGATACCAAGTGACCTTTAGCGTGTTGTACAGTTTTCACGTTATGGAAACGTACTGAACCTTTGTTACGCACTTGTACGCTATTGGCTGCAGAAGTTCGGCTTGCCGCACCACCCACGTGGAATGTACGCATGGTTAACTGTGTACCTGGCTCACCAATCGATTGAGCAGCCATTACACCCACAGATTCACCTGGATTCACCAAATGACCACGTGCTAGGTCACGACCATAACACTTCGCACATACACCAAAGGTCGATTCACAAGATACCACTGAACGTACTTTTACTTCATCGACACCTTGCTCTTCAAGGAAGTTTGCAAGTTTTTCGTCAATGAGTGTATTACGTGGCAGAATAACTTCGTCTGAACCCGCTTTCTTCACATCTTCTGCAGTTACACGACCTAATACACGCGTACCAAGGTTTTCAATGACATCACCACCTTGAATGAATGGTGTCATCACTAAACCGCCATAAGTACCGCAATCTGGCTCAGTAATTACCAAGTCTTGTGCAACGTCAACCAAACGACGTGTCAAGTAACCTGAGTTCGCTGTTTTCAATGCGGTATCGGCCAAACCTTTACGCGCACCGTGAGTTGAAATGAAGTACTGAAGTACCGTCAAACCTTCACGGAAGTTCGCTTTAATTGGCGTTTCAATGATCGAACCATCTGGTTTCGCCATCAAACCACGCATACCCGCCAACTGACGAATCTGTGCCGCACTACCACGCGCACCTGAATCCGACATCATGTAGATCGAGTTGAATGATTTTTGCTTCTCGTCTTCACCCTGTTTGTTTTTCACAGTTGTGAATGACAAGTTGTCCATCATCGCTTTAGCAACTTGGTCGTTGGTACGTGCCCAAATATCGACCACTTTGTTATAACGCTCACCCGCAGTTACGAAGCCTTGCTCGAACTGTTGTTCAATTTCACGAACTTCAGTTTCTGCTTTTTCAATAATTGCTTGTTTTTGTGGTGGAATAACCATGTCTTCCATACCCACAGAAACACCTGAACGTGTCGCTTGACGGAAGCCCAAGTACATCAATTGGTCTGCAAAAATAACCGTGTCTTTTAGACCTAATTTACGGTAGCAAGAGTTGATTAACTTTGAGATGTTCTTTTTGTTCATCTCTAGGTTAATTTGCTCGAAGCTTAAACCTTCAGGCACAACTTCCCAAAGCAAGCAGCGACCTGGTGTCGTATCTACAACAATAGTTTGTTGCTCACGCTCACCATTTTCATTGATTACGGTTTGGTGTACACGTGCTTTTACGCGAGCGTGTAAGTCAACTTGACCCGTTGCAAGTGCACGGTTTACTTCGTGCGTATCTGCAAACACCATGCCTTCACCTTTGGCATTGATTGCATCACGCGTGATGTAATACAAGCCCAAGACAACGTCCTGAGATGGTACGATGATTGGCTCACCGTTCGCAGGAGACAAGATGTTGTTGGTCGACATCATTAACGCACGCGCTTCTAATTGCGCTTCAAGTGTTAATGGTACGTGTACCGCCATTTGGTCACCGTCGAAGTCAGCGTTGAACGCAGCACAAACGAGTGGGTGTAAACGGATGGCTTTACCTTCAATCAGGATCGGTTCAAATGCTTGAAGACCTAAACGGTGAAGTGTAGGCGCACGGTTCAACATCACTGGGTGTTGACGAATGACAGATGCAAGTACATCCCAAACTTCTGGGGTTTCGCGCTCAACCATTTTCTTCGCAGCTTTAATGGTGGTTGCTTGACCTGAAGCTTGTAATTTTGCAAAGATGAATGGCTTGAACAGTTCAAGTGCCATTTTCTTCGGAAGACCACACTGGTGTAAACGTAGGTTTGGACCAACGGTAATCACCGAACGACCTGAATAGTCAACACGCTTACCAAGTAAGTTTTGACGGAAACGACCTTGCTTACCTTTGATCATATCTGCCAAAGATTTAAGCGGACGCTTGTTTGAACCTGTGATTGCACGACCACGACGACCGTTATCTAACAAGGCATCAACAGACTCTTGTAACATACGTTTTTCGTTACGTACGATGATGTCTGGCGCTGCAAGGTCAAGAAGACGCTTCAAACGGTTGTTACGGTTAATCACACGACGATAAAGATCGTTCAAGTCAGAAGTCGCAAAACGACCACCTTCAAGTGGAACCAACGGGCGAAGGTCTGGTGGAAGTACTGGCAGTACATTCATCACCATCCATTCTGGCTTATTGTTCGACTCTTTGAACGCTTCCATCAACTTCAAACGCTTAGACGCTTTTTTCAGCTTAGTTTCTGAAGTTGTTTGTGGAATTTCTTCACGTAAACGAGCAATTTCAGCTTCAAGATCGATGTCTTTTAACAAGTCTTGAACTGCTTCAGCACCCATTTTCGCAGTGAATTCATCACCATGCTCTTCTAGCGCATTGAAGTATTCTTCGTCATTGAGAAGTTGATATTTCTCAAATGGCGTCATACCCGGGTCAGTTACTACATAAGATTCGAAATACAATACGCGCTCGATATCACGTAAAGTCATATCAAGTAATAAACCAATACGGCTTGGTAATGATTTCAAGAACCAAATGTGTGCAACTGGAGAAGCGAGTTCGATGTGACCCATACGCTCACGACGAACTTTTGCAGTCGTTACTTCAACGCCACATTTTTCACAAATGACGCCTTTGTATTTCATACGCTTGTATTTACCACACAAGCATTCGTAATCTTTTACTGGACCAAAAATTTTGGCACAGAATAAACCATCACGTTCAGGCTTAAACGTACGATAGTTAATGGTTTCTGGCTTTTTAACTTCACCGTGAGACCATGACTTAATCATTTCTGGTGACGCAAGACCAATACGGATGCGGTCAAACTCTACTGGAGCATGACCGTCTGAATCCGTCTTTTTGCGCATGATATCGAGCAAGTCTTTCAATTTTTTTCTCCGTGTGCTGGGAGGCTGTTTTCACATCCCAACTGGGTCACAAATATTGTTTTTTAACTGAGTTTTAATCCCCCTTAATCCCCCTTTTTCAAAGGGGGAAAAGTCCCTCTTTTATAAAGAGGGATTTAGGGAGATTTAATGGAGATGCTTAGTCACCATTTTTCAGTTCAATGTTGATACCTAAAGAACGGATCTCTTTGGTCAATACGTTAAACGATTCAGGCATACCTGGGTCCATATAATGGTTACCATCTACAATGTTCTTATAGATACGGGTACGACCTTCAACGTCATCCGACTTCACAGTGAGCATTTCTTGAAGCGTGTATGCAGCACCGTATGCTTCAAGTGCCCAGACTTCCATCTCACCGAAACGCTGACCACCGAATTGTGCCTTACCACCCAACGGCTGTTGCGTTACAAGTGAGTAAGAACCTGTAGAACGTGCGTGCATCTTGTCATCCACCAAGTGGTTGAGTTTGAGCATGTACATATAACCTACAGTCACTGGACGGTCAAATTTCTCGCCTGTACGACCATCGTACAACACGGTTTGACCAGAACGTGGTAATTCAGCCAGTTCAAGTAATTCTTTAATTTGACCTTCTTCTGCACCATCAAATACAGGAGTAGCCAACGGAACACCTGCACGTAAGTTGCCAGCCAATACCAAGATTTCATCATCAGTTAAGCTGTCAAGATCTTCTTGCTCGCCACCAACTTTGTTATAAATCTTGTCTAGGAACTCACGTAGTTCAGCAATTTCACGTTGTTGTTTGAGCATTTTATCAATTTGCTCACCCAAACCTTTGGCTGCCATACCCAAGTGTGTTTCAAGAATCTGACCCACGTTCATACGCGATGGTACGCCTAGTGGGTTCAATACGATATCTACTGGTACACCGTTAGCATCGTGCGGCATGTCTTCTACAGGCAAGATGTTTGATACAACACCTTTGTTACCGTGACGACCCGCCATCTTGTCACCCGGTTGGATGCGACGCTTAACAGCAAGATAAACTTTAACAACTTTCAACACGCCCGTAGTGAGTTCATCACCTGTAGAAAGCTTACGTTTCTTCTCAGCGAATTTCTCATCAATTTCAAAGCTCTTCTCTTTCAAGAAAGTTTGAATTTGAGTTAAACGCTCAGCAATTGCTTCATCACTTGGTTGAATTTCAAGTAGATCAACTAACTCTAAACCAGACAACACATCTTCAGAAAGTTTGTCGCCACGTTTAGTTGTACCGCCACCGTTAGATTCTTGACCTTTTAATAAGCGGATAATACGTTCACGCGCTGCTTCTTCAAAGATTTTGTATTCTTCTTTCAAGTCTTTGCGGTATGCATCAAGTTGTGCTTTTTCAATCGCTTGTGCACGTTCGTCTTTTTCTAGACCATCACGGGTAAATACTTGAACGTCAATCACAGTACCTTTAGTACCTGATGGAACGCGCAATGATGAATCTTTCACATCTGCTGCTTTTTCACCGAAGATTGCACGAAGCAATTTTTCTTCAGGGGTTAACTGAGTTTCACCCTTAGGCGTTACTTTACCAACAAGAATGTCGCCTGCAGTCACTTCAGCACCAATGTAAACGATACCAGACTCGTCTAGTTTAGACAGTGCAGCTTCGCCCACGTTTGGAATATCAGCTGTGATTTCTTCCGCACCCAATTTGGTATCACGTGCAACACATGACAATTCTTGAATGTGAATCGAAGTTAAACGGTCTTCTTGAAGTACACGCTCAGAAAGCAAGATCGAGTCTTCGTAGTTATAGCCATTCCAAGTCATGAACGCGACACGCATGTTCTGACCGAGTGCAAGCTCACCTCCATCTGTAGATGGACCGTCAGCCAATACATCACCACGACCTACCTTATCACCCATCTTCACCAAAACTTTTTGGTTAATACAAGTGTTTTGGTTTGAACGTGTGTATTTGATCAGGTTGTAGATATCTACACCTGCTTCACCCGCGATCATTTCTTCTTCGTTCACACGAATGACTACACGTGAAGCATCGACATATTCAATACGACCACCACGGTTTGCAATCACACATACACCTGAGTCATGTGCTACGTTCGCTTCCATCCCTGTACCCACAAGTGGTTTATCAGCGATAAGCGTCGGAACAGCCTGACGTTGCATGTTCGATCCCATCAAGGCACGGTTGGCGTCATCGTGCTCAAGGAATGGAATCAGTGATGCTGCTACAGATACAACCTGCTGTGCAGAAACGTCCATGTGCGTCACGCGCTCTGGCGGCATACGCACGAAGTCACCTTGGTGACGTACAGATACGAATTCTTCTGTTAAATTGCCATCTTGGTCTACGCTTGAGTCCGCTTGCGCAATGATCGTGCCCACTTCTTCAATTGCAGATAAATACTCAACTTCATCGGTTACACGACCATCAACCACTTTACGGTATGGCGTTTCCAAGAAGCCAAAATTATTACATTTTGCATAAACAGAAAGCGAGTTGATCAAACCAATGTTTGGACCTTCAGGCGTTTCAATTGGACACACACGACCATAGTGAGTTTGGTGTACGTCACGTACCTCAAAGCCTGCACGTTCACGTGTCAAACCACCTGGACCAAGCGCAGATACGCGACGCTTGTGGGTAATTTCAGACAACGGGTTGTTTTGGTCCATGAACTGAGACAATTGGCTTGAACCAAAGAATTCTTTGATTGCAGCAGCCACTGGCTTCGCATTGATTAAATCTTGCGGAGACAGGTTGTCTGTTTCAGCTTGTGACAAACGCTCTTTTACAGCACGCTCAACACGTACCAAACCAACACGGAATTGGTTTTCAGTCATCTCGCCCACTGAACGTACGCGACGGTTACCTAAGTGGTCGATATCGTCGACTTCACCTTTACCGTTACGGATTTCAATTAAGGTTTTCAGTACATCGGTAATGTCTTCGTTAGACAAAATACCTTCAACTTCACGTGATTTCTGATCTGTACCCACTTCGTAAGGACGACCCAAACGACGGTTGAACTTCATACGACCTACTGGCGATAAATCATAACGCTCAGAAGAGAAGAACAAGTTATTGAACAGATTTTCAGCGGCTTCTTTCGTCGGTGGCTCACCTGGACGCATCACTTTGTAGATTTCTACCAAAGCATCTTCACGACCAACAGTTGTATCTGCACGTAAGGTGTCCGCAATGAACGAACCACGGTCGATGTCATTGGTGAATAGGATGTTAAATTGTTTAACACCACCTTCTGCAAGTTTCACCATGATTTCATGGCTTAACAAGGTGTTTGCAGCAATCACATCGCCATCTTTTAGCTGGATGTCTTCTGCAGTAATACGTTCGTACAAGTACTCATCAGGAACTGAAAGCTTCTCAAGACCAGCTGCTTCCATTTGACGTACGTGACGCGCATTAATGCGTTTACCTTGCTCAACAATCACTTTGCCGTCAGTATCAGTGATGTCAAATTGTGCCATTTCGCCACGTAAGCGTTCTGGGACAAGGTCAATTTGGTAGCTACCCATGTCTAAATAGACAGGTACTTTCTCAAAGAACAAGTCTAGGATTTGTTCATTGCTATAGCCCAATGCACGCAACACTACAGTCGCAAGCAATTTACGACGACGGTCAATACGCACATAAACGAGGTCTTTGGCATCGAATTCAAAGTCTAACCATGAGCCACGGTAAGGAATAATGCGTGCTGAATACAACACTTTACCGCTCGAGTGGGTCTTACCTTTATCATGGTCAAAAAACACGCCTGGTGAACGGTGTAATTGAGAAACAATTACACGCTCAGTACCGTTAATCACAAAGGTACCGTTATCCGTCATCAATGGCATTTCGCCCATGTAGACTTCTTGCTCACGCACATCTTTGATTGATTTCGTTTCACGATCTTTAATGATCAAACGAATTTTTACGCGCATTGGTGCCGCATAAGTTGAGCCGCGAAGAATACACTCACGTACATCAAACTCAGGCTTACCAAGACTATACTCAACAAATTCTAAAGCAGCATTGCCAGAATAACTTTCTATAGGAAAAACTGAACGAAATGCGGCTTGGAGACCGATATCTTCGCGGCTTTTTGGAGTTTTGCCATCTTGAAGGAAAGTACGGTACGAGTCGACTTGAATCGAAAGCAAGTACGGTGCATCCATTACTTGGGGCAATTTACCAAAATTCTTACGGATCCGTTTCTTTTCGGTATATGAGTATGCCATCTGGAGTCCTCGGAAAGTAAACTAAACCCGCCTGCAGAACGGGTTTAGAAGGAATTACGCAGGCCGATATGGCCACCACTCTTTACAAATGCTGCAATTTTTAGTGGTATTAAAACGCTTAACAATATTTTTAAATGTGGAAAAATATTGGTAAGCGTTTGATTTTATTGATTTATATTGTTTTCGATGGTTTTCCCATCATTCAAACAAAAATCGAGCCGATAATTGTAACGCAAAAAGGCTGATGACCCAAGAGCCATCAGCCATTTTTTGGAGTCGATTATAAAAAAATCGACTCCCCTTAAGATTACTTAAGTGTAACTGTAGCACCAGCTTCTTCAAGTTTCTTCTTAAGCTCTTCACCTTCTTCTTTAGAAACAGCTTCTTTGATCACTGAAGGAGCGCCTTCAACGATGTCTTTAGCTTCTTTAAGACCAAGGCCAGTAGCTTCACGAACTGCTTTAATTACAGCAACTTTGTTCGCACCGAAAGAAGTCAACTCAACGTTGAATTCAGATTGCTCTTCTGCAGCAGCAGCGCCAGCGCCTGGAGCAGCAGCAACAGCAACAGCAGCAGCTGATACATTGAATTTCTCTTCAAAAGCAGAGATAAGTTCAACAAGTTCAAGAACAGTTTTTTCAGCAACTGCGTTTAAGATTTCTTCGTTAGTTAAAGCCATGAGAATAACTCCAAATGGAAATTGAATGGTGTGGAAATAAATTTAAGCTTATGCAGCTTCTGACTCGTTTTTCTCTTTGAGCGCAGTAATAAGGCGACCCAATTTCGAAATAGGAGCTTGAAGAACGTTTGCAAGCATAGTAAGCGCTTTTTCTTGGTTCGGAAGATTCGCAATTACGCTAACTTCAGCACCTTGATAAAGTTTGCCGTCAAATGCAGCAGCTTTAAGTTCAAATGCTTTATTCGTTTTAGCGAATTCTTCGAACAAGCGTGCAGCTGCACCCATGTCGTCTTCAGAAGTTGAGAAAGCTAAAATTGTTGGGCCAACAAGGTTGTCGTTCAAGATCGTGAATTGCGTATCTTGAAAAGCACGTTTAGCCAAAGTATTACGTACAACACGTGTAGTAACACCTAATTTACGCGCTTCAACACGTAGAGCCGTTAATTGCTCAACGCTCATACCTTGATAGTCAGCAACAACAGCAGAGAACGCTTTAGAAGCAACTTCGTTAACTTCTGCTACGATCTGTTTTTTGTCTTCGATAAGAAGAGCCATTGTAAAACCTCCTAACGGTGATTTATGTGCTTACGTGAAGCACACTCCCAATTCGTAAATTCATTGCTGAACTTACACGCGGAGGAGGAATAAATCACACCACCGCGTCTACCCAGGCTGGAAGATTAAGAAAGCAGCATAAAACTACTCTCGCCTGAGGTCTTTGACGCTGATAAATTCTCATTTACCAATTCAAAGTCCGCCTGAATGTCCCCCTCTCCTGCTAGGAGAGGGTTAGGGAGAGGTTTAACCCTCATCCCGACCTTCTCCCAGAGGGAGAAGGAGACTTTTCAGGACTTTAAAATTCTTTCTAAGTCAGACTTAGTTAGAAACGTTCTGTACATCAATAACAAGACCAGGACCCATAGTAGAGCTCAAAGTGATCTTTTTGATGTATACGCCTTTAGAAGTTGCAGGCTTTAACTTTTTCAAGTCAGCAACTAAGGTTTCAACGTTTGAACGAACTGCTTCAGCAGTAAAGCCAACTTGACCAATCGCAGCGTGGATAATACCCGCTTTGTCTACACGGTAACGCGCTTGACCTGCTTTTGCATTTTTAACTGCAGTCGCAACGTCAGGAGTTACAGTACCCACTTTAGGGTTTGGCATTAAGCCACGTGGACCAAGAATCGTACCCAACTTACCTACTACGCGCATTGCATCCGGAGCTGCAATCACAACGTCAAAGTCAAGGTTACCCGCTTGAATGCTTTCAGCTAAGTCGTCGAAACCAACTACGTCTGCGCCTTCAGCTTTAGCAGCTTCTGCAGCAGCACCTTGAGCGAAAACAGCTACACGTACAGTTTTACCAGTACCTGCAGGAAGTGTAGTCGCACCACGAACAACCTGATCAGATTTACGTGGGTCAACACCTAGGTTTACCGCAACATCCAAAGATTCTTTGAATTTAGCAGCAGGAAGGTTGTTTAGAACTTCAACTGCTTCTTCCAAAGTGTAAACTTTGTTTGCTTCTACAGCAGCAGCAATGGCTTTTTGACGTTTAGTTAACTTTGCCATGTCTTATAGCTCCACATCCAAGCCCATAGAACGTGCAGAACCAGCAATGGTACGCACACGTGCTTCTAAATCAGCACCAGTTAAATCTGGTTCTTTAGTAGTCGCGATTTCTTCTAATTGAGCACGAGTCAACTTACCAACTTTGTTTTTGTTAGGTACAGCTGAACCCTTTTGAATGCCTGCAGCTTTCTTAAGAAGAATTGCAGCAGGAGGAGTTTTCATGATGAATGTGAACGACTTGTCGTTGTACACAGTGATCACTACAGGAATTGGCAAACCTGGTTCAACTTTTTGTGTAGCAGCATTGAATTCTTTACAGAATGCCATGATGTTAACACCACGTTGACCTAATGCAGGACCAATTGGTGGAGATGGATTCGCTTTACCAGCTGGAACTTGCAGCTTGATATAGCCGTCAATCTTCTTAGCCATTTCAAATTACCTCTGGGTACAAACGCCGCTAGGCTCCCCAATATTTTAAGTAACGATACCGTTACAACAACAATGCCCGATTCATCATAAATCCGGCGTTTTCCAACCACTCAAACTTAAACGGATTTTTCGACTTGACGAAATTCCAGCTCAACCTGAGTAGGTCGATTAAATACATTAATTGTCAACGTTAAACGTGACTTCTCGTATTGAACTTCTTCCACCACGCCTTTAAAGTCGGTGAATGGACCATCAATCACAAGTAATTCTTCGCCTGGTTCAAACATCGTCTTCGGACGAGGTGCTTCACCAGTATTGCGTACACGTGCAAGAATCGCGTCAGCTTCTTTTTGCGTAATTGGGGCAGGCTTTTCTGCTGTACCACCAATAAAACCTAAAACTTTTGGACACTCTTTAACAATGTGCCAAGTTTCATCGTTCATTTCCATTTCAACCAATACATAGCCTGGAAAGAACTTACGCTCTGACTTACGTTTCTTACCATCCTTCATTTCTACCACTTCTTCGGTAGGAACAAGGACTTCACCAAAGCTATCGGCAACAGCGCTACGCTGGATTCGATCATTAAGCGAACGCATCACTTGTTTTTCATAACCTGAGTAGGCATGAATAATGTACCAACGTTTCATAGCTCTTTTACCCGATAATTAACTTGATTGCCCAGCCTAACAAATAGTCAAAACACCACAATACAATTGAAGTGACTACAACAACAATCAATACATGCCATGACGTTGTTACAGTTTCCTGTTTAGTAGGCCAAGTGACTCGACGTAACTCAATACGTGAATCTTTAAGCAAACGAACAAAGCCTTTGCCTTGATGGGTGGCGTATAATAAACCTAAAGCCACAACGATACAAGCCAAAATTACCCCAACACGCACCCAAATATCATTGGCTGGTGCCCAATACGCAGGAAGATGCTGATTCACCATCATCGAAGCGATGAATAAAATCAAAGCGATACCCCACAACACGTAGTCTAATGGAGAACTCGATTGAACAACTTCAGCAGAATTATTTCTTTGAGGGATTGGCGCGTCGCTTAATGCGTCACGCGATTTATCATTCGACATTTTTGTACTCGTCGTAGAATTCGCGACTTATTATATGACTAGATTAGCCGACATCAAGCTTTTTTAAAAAAAGTGGCAGGCCAGGAGGGACTCGAACCCCCAACATTCGGTTTTGGAGACCGACGCTCTACCAATTGAACTACTGACCTACAAAACAGAACGAGAGCCAAAGCTCTCGACCTGTTTAACACATTCTATAATTATGCTGTTACTTTAGCAACAACACCCGCACCTACAGTACGACCACCTTCACGGATCGCAAAACGTAGACCTGGGTCCATTGCGATTGGGTGGATTAATTCTACTGACATTTCAACGTTGTCACCTGGCATTACCATTTCAACGCCTTCTTTCAACTGGATTGCACCAGTTACGTCAGTTGTACGGAAATAGAATTGTGGACGGTAACCGTTAAGGAATGGAGTGTGACGACCACCCTCTTCTTTAGAAAGTACGTATACTTCCGCATCGAATTTAGTGTGTGGCTTGATTGTACCTGGCTTAGCAAGTACTTGACCACGTTGTACGTCTTCACGCTTAGTACCACGTAAAAGAACACCACAGTTCTCGCCCGCACGACCTTCGTCAAGAAGTTTACGGAACATTTCTACGCCAGTTACAGTTGTTTTAACTGTGTCTTTGATACCAACGATTTCAACTTCTTCGCCTACTTTCACGATACCAGTTTCTACACGGCCAGTTACTACTGTACCACGACCAGAAATAGAGAATACGTCTTCGATTGGCATTAAGAATGCTTGATCGATTGCACGTACTGGCTCTGGGATGTAAGTATCAAGCGCTTCAACAAGAGCAACTACAGCATCTTCGCCATATTGACCTGATTCACCGTTAAGTGCAGCAAGTGCTGAACCACGGATTACTGGAGTGTCGTCGCCCGGGAAGTCGTAAGTAGAAAGAAGTTCACGAACTTCCATTTCAACTAATTCGATTAACTCTTCGTCGTCTACGATATCGCATTTGTTTAAGAATACGATGATGTAAGGTACACCTACCTGACGAGAAAGAAGGATGTGTTCACGAGTTTGTGGCATTGGACCATCAGTCGCTGAACAAACAAGGATCGCACCATCCATCTGAGCAGCACCAGTGATCATGTTTTTAACATAGTCGGCGTGACCTGGGCAGTCTACGTGCGCGTAGTGACGAGTTGGAGAGTCGTATTCTACGTGAGAAGTATTAATTGTAATACCACGTGCTTTTTCTTCTGGTGCAGAGTCGATAGCAGCGTAATCTTTCGCTTCACCACCAAACTTACGTGCACATACTGTAGCAATCGCAGCTGTTAAAGTTGTTTTACCATGGTCAACGTGACCGATTGTGCCCACGTTAACGTGTGGCTTATTACGTTCAAACTTAGCCTTAGCCATGTTCATCTTCCTCGTTTACGTCGAACACAATGCTGAGTAAAACTCTGCCCCGACATATCGCCTAAAAAACTAGACACCTAATACTTGAAAAGCAGACTAATAAGCCTGCTTTTTGAAAATCTTGTGCGAATAATCGCTAAACTGTATCTGGAGCTCTTATCGAGATTTGAACTCGAGACCTCTCCCTTACCAAGGGAGTGCTCTACCACTGAGCTATAAGAGCGACAAATCCTTCGATGGAGCGGGAGACGAGGATCGAACTCGCGACATGCAGCTTGGAAGGCTGCCGCTCTACCAACTGAGCTACTCCCGCATCTATGTTGGTAATTACCACTTCTATCGAAGTTAATGGTGGTGGGAGAAGGATTCGAACCTTCGAAGCTTACGCGGCAGAGTTACAGTCTGCTCCCTTTGACCGCTCGGGAATCCCACCATTTTCACACTTACTCAGTGTTCGTTCTTTACTTAACAACTCAAACTCCCTAAGATGGTGCCGGCACACGGATTCGAACTGTGGACCTACTGATTACAAGTCAGTTGCTCTACCAACTGAGCTATGCCGGCGTTTCTTAGTGTTTCGTACGTTTCGTATCGGAACGGTGTGCAGTTTAGCAAAACTTGAAATCCGTGCAAGTGTTTTTTTCAAAAAAAACGCTAAAAACTCATAAAATCAATCCATTTGATGATAATTCAACCGCTTTGATCACTGCGCGAGCTTTTATTTGGGTTTCATTCCATTCAGATTCAGGATTTGAGTCCGCAACTAGACCTGCGCCTGCCTGCACATAGACCTTATTTTGACGAATAACACAGGTACGAATCGCAATCGACATGTCCATTTCGCCATGCCAGCCTAAATAACCAACAGCACCACCAAAAACACCACGTTTTACAGGCTCAACTTCATCAATAATTTCCATGGCACGAATTTTTGGTGCACCCGAAAGTGTCCCTGCAGGGAAAGTTGCCTGAAAAACATCCAAAGCATCGACATCGTCACGCACTTTACCTTGCACATTGGACACAATATGCATGACATGCGAATAACGCTCGATCACCATTTGATCAGTCACTTGTACTTTACCAATTTTGGCGATACGCCCGACATCATTACGCCCCAAGTCAATCAGCATTAAGTGTTCGGCAATTTCTTTTTCATCCGACAACAAATCTTGCTCAAGTGCCAAATCTTCTTCTTTGGTTTTACCGCGCGGGCGTGTACCTGCTAAAGGACGCACAGTGGCAATACCATTTTCCAAACGCGATAAAATTTCAGGTGATGAGCCGACAATATGAAACGGCTGATCATCGCCCAAAGTTTTGCCTTGTACCAAGAATAAGTACGGCGATGGGTTGAGATGGCGCAAAGCACGATAAACCTGTAACGGCTCACCATCAAAATCTGACACCATGCGATGTCCAGGCACCACTTGCATAACATCGCCTGCACGAATGTATTCTTTGACGGTATCAATGGTCGCCAAGAATTTTTCTTTGCCTGTAAGCGATTCAAAATGTGGTGGCGTATGTTTTTCTGCTTTTAGACTAATCGGGGTTGCTAAAATTTCTTCTAGTGCATCGAGTTGTTGTTGTGCCTTGTCATAAGCATCTGCCTGCGCTGCATCGGCATGCACAATTAAGAACAAGGTATCTTTTAAGTTATCAAACACGATGACTGTTTTAGACAACATCATCCAAATATCAGGCAAACCGACTGGATCTGCTGCAGGCACGTTTTTTAAACGCGGTTCGATATAACGCACTGCATCGTAACCAAAATAACCCACCAAACCACCTGTAAAGCTTGGCAATTCAGGCAAGTCAGCTTGCGTAGGCACTTTAAATTGCGCTTGAAAATCGCGGATATACTGAAACGGCTGTGCACAAGTTTGTTTTTCGATTGAACCGTCAGCATGTTGGATGGTGAGTTCACCCGCATTACAGGAGAAAACTGTAGATTCACCCAAACCAATAATTGAATAACGTGCCCAGTTTTCACCACCTTCTACAGACTCAAACAAATAGGCTTGTTGATGCTGCTTCAAACGTGCAAATACCGACAATGGAGTTTCGGTATCGGCCAAACGCTGGCGATATACAGGAATGAGGTTGTAGCCTGCTGCTTTAAGTTGTTCAAATTGAGTCAGAGTGGTCATGTGAAGCTCTCTATATTTCGATGTAGCAATGTTTTCGATAAGACGAAGTGAAGGACGGTTGTAGATTGACTAGCGTCGCCATCGAAATATGGGCATTACAGCCTGACTCATATTGATATCCTTTATAGCAATTAGCGTAAAATTATTTGATTTTTGAATCTTAAATATTTAACAATTCAGTTAAATTATCCACAATTTGTTGCGGCTGACAATTGGCAATCGGCTCACCATGATTATAGCCGTAGCTGACCACAATACAATCAATCCCCGCTCGACGCGCGGCTTCAACATCATTAGAAGAATCACCAATCATCAAGACTTGAGACTTCTCCACTTGATAATGTTCAACACAATGCAGCAATTGACGCGGGTGTGGTTTACGCTCCTCAAAGCGATCTCCACCAATCACATCAGCAAAATAGTGTTGCATCTCTAATGCTTCAACAATGGCACGAGCAGGTAGTTCAGGTTTATTGGTCACACAAACTAAGGTTTTTTGTTGTGCTTTTGCCCAGTCCAAAAATTCAATAATGCCCGGGAATGGTTGTGTGTCGATACACGGATCGGCATTATAAATTTCTAAGAAGGTGTTCAGTAGCTGTTGTTGCTGTTCAGGATGAACTTCGCCCATTAAGTGCGATAAGACACTATTGCAAAATACCGCAGTTCCCTTCCCCACCCAAGTTCGCACTTGTTCCAGTGTTACCAAAGGCAGTTGCAGTGCATTTAAACTCATGTTCATGGCGCGGTATAAATCTGTCGCAGAATCGACCAAAGTGCCATCTAAATCAAATAAAATGACTTGACGTGTATCAAGCTGAGCAATAGACATTCTTCCCCCTAAATGAACAAAGGCATGCGATCGCATGCCTTGATTGTAAAGCAAAGGCTGCTTATTTAAACAATAGCCAAGCCAAAACTGCCAAAATCACCAAGACAATCAGTGAAATCAAGCCAACAGAAGCATTTTTTTGCTGTTCTTTCTCTTGTTCCACACGAGAAACAGGCTGCTCGACAGACACAGGTGTTGGCTCTGCTGGAACTGCATGAATATCCACGCCTTCTGGAATAGGTGCTGGTTTTGGTACTGCCACGCCTTGCGGCATACCATCACGGTTTAATTGCACAGAACTGTCACGTTGATTCAATTCAGGCATTCCCTGCTCGTTCATTTGCTGTGCAGGTGTTTTTTCTGTTTGTGCTGTGACTTTTTCAGCAGTTTCGGCGACATCTGCCGCATGTTCCAATTCAACCGCAGGCGCAAATACTGAAAACTTTAAGCTGGCAAATTGGACGATATCACCTTCTTTAAGTAAGGTTTCATCGGCAATGCGTAAATCATTTACAAAAGTGCCGTTGGAAGAATTTAAATCTTGCACATACAGCGCTTGTTCTTTAAGTAAAAAAGCCGCATGTTTACGTGAAATTTCTGCCGATTGCAGCACCAAATCTGCACTTTGATGACGCCCCACCAACATATCACGGTCGATACTAATTTCTTGGCCAGTAAATTCACCGCTAATTGCTTGTATTTTCCAAGTCATAAATAACTTCTCTCGTGTGATTTGGCGACATCATAACATGCCCTCAACCACAATCTGCGCAGGATACGATTAAGGTGTAGCGCGAATTGTGGTCGTAGTGACTGTATTTTTAGTTTTGCTGACTTCCTGCTGCGGCAAAACTACGTTTTGGCGCTGTACCGCAGGCTCAATCGCAACAGGGGTGCTCACCACCGTTGCTGTGCGGTTTGCAGACACTGCTGATGGTAAGGTTTGATAAGTTCCTGTTTGCGGCGCCACTCGAGATACAGGCAAACGCTGCTGATAAACATCGCTAACATTCTCAGGCAGTTTAGCAAAGCTACCATCGGCATCCATTGCCAACTGAAGGCTATACAATTGGCTATAACGCTGCTGCGAAATACGGCGAATATCCTGACTATCTCCCACAATGGTTGGGTGAATAAAAATCAATAAATTACGTTTTTGATTAGATTGACCATCGGAACGGAATAAACGCCCCAACCCTGGAATAGCACCCAAACCTGGCACAGCCTGACGACTATAAACCGAGTTATCAGAAATTAAGCCACCTAAGACAATGGTTTGTCCGTGCTCGGCCAAAATAGAAGTTTTAATTGCGCGTTTGCTGGTGACTAAATCCTGCGCCTGACCTTTATTGGCTTTGACATCTGACACTTCTTGTTCAACTTCCAAGCGTAGTGTTCCGCCTTCACCAATATGTGGCACGACTTTTAAAGTAACCCCGACATCTTTACGTTCAATAGTGGTATACGGATTTGCCACACCACCATTGGTAGATAATGAACCTGTTACAAAAGGAACGTTTTCACCAACCACAATATAGGCTTCTTCATTGTCCATGGTCACAATAGATGGCGTAGACAATAAATTGGATTTGGTTTTTTCCTTCAAGGCCTGAATCATCGCACCATATAGCTTGCGTGAACCATCACGACCTTCACGATAATCACCCAACACCAATGACGTACCTGCACCAATCGCACTGCCTGCGCCTGCTGCACCACCAGTTAAATAGCCTGCAGCAACATTTTTTAAACTTGCACCAATATTGTCAAAATTAATTAGACCGATACCGCTGCTTAAATCGCCCAATGCCCACTGCACACCCAATTGGTCGGCATCGGTACCTTCCACTTCTATAATAGCAGCTTCAATCAACACTTGTTGACGACGGGTATCTAGTTGCTGAATGGCCGATTCAATTTCACGCATCAACTGCGGATCGGCTTTGACCACCAAAGCATTTTGCGAGCCATCGGCAATAATACTGACACCATTACCATTAAAACTGGTGATGTTGTTTTGATTGTTGCTATTCGAGCTGCCACCCAAATTAATACTTGGGGTGGAAATAGTCGATGAATTACCTGTGTTGTTATTGGTGCTGCTTAAATTACTAGCACTGTTGTTGTTACTGTTGCTATTTGCATTAGAGCTGCTGCTCACCGCCTGTCCTGAAACCAGACCTTGCAATATTTCTGCTAAATTCTGTGCACTGGCATATTTCAAGCGAAAAACCTTCAAACCACCCAAACGATCTGCCGCAGGCACATCCATCATTTCAATCATTTGACGAATGCGTTTACGTGTTGCGGTATCGCCTTTGATGATAATACGATTGGTACGGTTGTCCGCCACAATACGCACACGCGAACCTTTAACATCTTTCGCTGCCCCTGTCGAACTCATCGACTCAAGCAAGCCAATGACTTCTTCAGCTTGACTGGATTGCAGGCTAATCGCTTCAATGTCATTTTGCCCCGTACCATCTAAATTACGGATAATGCTTTCTAACTGGTAAATATTACTGGCACGATCTGACACGATTAAGGCATTGGTGCCCCCTACCGCTGATAAGTGTGCAAATTGTGGCATGAGCGGACGTAAAGCAGGAATCAGGTCATTGGCATTGGTATTTTCTAGCCAAATCACTCGCGTTACAATTTGGTCACCACGCGCATTTTGACGACCATCATAGGGAATGCCTGAGCTTTTTACATTGCTGTCAGGTACAAGGCGAATGGTATTGCCTGATGGTATTGCCACCACACCATTCACATTCAATACGCCTAAAAACAGGTCATAGACTTCATTTTTATTCAGGGCTTTGTTGGAAATCACCGTGACATTGCCACGCACACGCGGATCGACTGCAAAGTTCTTGCCCGTAATATCGGCCACTTCATTAATAAATGCAGTCAAGTCCGCATCACGTAAATTAATTTTCCAAGTTTGCGCATGACTTGCAGTACTCACCATTGCAACAAGCGGTGCAGCAGCCAGTAATGCCCAAAATGGACGCTCATGATTCAATAAAGCCATAATCTACTGTGTTTCCTAACCCTAAATATGCCTCTGCATTGTTCAACATGCCGATTCATTTAAAAATTTTGTTGTATGGTCATCACCTGATCACCACGTTTTATTTCTAATTTCACCTGACCTTCACGACGCGCCTGTTCCAATAACTGTGCATCGTTTTGCCCTTGCCCAACACTCTGCCCATTTAAAGACAAAATACGGTCACCTGGTTGTAAGCCTAGTTTATTTCTTAACGCTGCGGGAGTCCGTGTGGTTACCTCATAACCGTTGCCTGTATTGGTCTCAACTCCCATTTCTTTTAAATATTGTTCACGGTCTTCCTGAATTCGCTGCACTGCTTGTCCAATTGCATTATTCGGTTGTGCAGGCGCTGTTGGGGCAACCATTGCGGGCGCATTGCCACTGGAAATCAATGGGGCAATGGGTTGATTTAAACCATTTTCGATCCCTTTAAACAATATCTCACGCGTGGCACCACTACTATGACGTAATATCACCCGATCCCAATACACTTCTGCCAATTGATACTGACTAGAGTCAATCACATCTCCCACACGGTAACGCTCAGCGACATCATTCACTTTAATTACGGCCGATGAGAACTGACTCGGTTGTCCGACAACAACACCTTGCAAAGTCATATTTAATTGATCGTCTACTGTAGCGGTACGCCCAGCCTCATGAAATAGTGCAAATGATGAAATATTTGGAATCTGTGGTTGCTGTGAGCCCAATTCTACCCGATCTACCTGCATAGCCTGCGGCGGTGCAAGCACCAGCCAAAATAAACTCGCCAGTTTCCAGCACAAATACAAAATGAGCAGGGTTAATAATACAGGCGCAACACGGTCTACTTGCTTCCAATCTAAGTTTGCCCAACGCTCTGAAAAATCACGCATCAAAAGCCTCCTTTCAGTAAAGGCTGACGGGTACTGATGACATAAGTATCTAGCCCTGCCTTACCTTCATAAGAAGCAATATTCATCAACAAACGTTGGGTGAGTTGCACATCCAGCATCAAATTCTGATCCAGTGCAATATTCACCATTTTCTGTTCACGTTGATCTCGAATATCGAAGATCAATTTACCATTTTCGTCAGACAAACTGCCTTTTAAAGCAGGAATATTCATACGATCTTGGCGCTGTGCAAAACGATACAGCAACTCACCCCCTGCCCACTGTATTTGTCCTTCTGACTTTGCAAAACCTTGTTGTTTTTTGAAATTTAAATGAACGTCTTTAAGTTGAATCGCATTGCTCGGCCATTGCCAGTCCACAACACTTTTTAAAGTCTCAGGCGCAATTTGACCTTCGAGTGATTGCAGTAAAATCGTGCCAAAACGATAAGCAACTATGCCTTCCAATTGTGTATTGCCGCTGTGCACTTCTACGTCGGCAGCAACACGCAATAGTACCAAATCTAAAGGGCGCGTATTCCAGTTTAAAGTGCCACGTAATTGTCCTTTTTGCCAGTCGGCTTGCCCCTGCCAAATGTTGCCACTGACATTATGTAAAGTCTGGTTGTTTTTATAAAATTTTGAAATCAACCACGCTGCAGGAATTTGTAATAACACAAAAATCAAAAATGCAATGAGGGCGAAAATCCACCACGTGATGTATTTGGGTTTCTTTATCATGCCACCACGACCAACCTTACTAATTTTTCTATGAATGACTTTTTATAACACTCACACATTATGCACACTTTTTCGGCGTCGCCAATTGATACAGATAAAAAAACCAAGCCGTATTGCTTGGTTTTTGAACTCTAAGTCAAATCAATGACAAATTGATGAAGCTTAGATTAGAAAATCTTCAAGTTTTGCGCCTTTTTCTAATTCAGCGACTAACCAGCGTGGTTTTTTACCACGACCAGTCCAAGTATCTGTAGGATTTGTTTTGCTACGATAACGTGGCGCTACTGTTTTACGCGGGCTTTTCTTACGCTTGCTTTCGCCAACTTCCAAAATCTGCTCAATGCTTAAACCCAAATTGTCTGCAATCGCTAAAATTTGATTATAGGCATCTTCAATTGCTTGATCTTTTTTCGTGGCAATTAATGCTTCCGCTTCAGCTTGTAAACGCTTTAACTGTTCTACAGACAAATTGCTAATATCAGGCATCATACTTACTCCAAAAACTATGCTTTTTATATTCAGTTATTAAATTAAGCAGATTCATTCTATTTTTATCAAACCGAAGCGTCAATAAAAAATCTACTACTCTACATATAAATAACAGTCGGACATATTATGAACTGATTATTAAGATTTAATCAAGAATATGCTGTACGGTTTTTTCTATTTTATGAATACCCGCGCGTACATTTTCAGGGATTAAGGTTTTTTGCATATTGACGCGATCTACACATACAATCACCGCATCTGCCTCTGCCACCACCATTTGCTGTGCTTCACTGTGGATTAAATAATGCATACGCATGGCACTATTACGCAATTCTTCTACCCGAACGCCAATTTTTAAAATATCAGGATAAACCACAGGACGTATATATTTGCACTGATTTGAGGCAATCACAGTCAAAACATCTTGCTGTAAAATTTTTAAATGGTCTAAATAATATAAACGCGCACTTTCAATATAACGGTAATAGATCACATTATTGACATGCCCAAAAGCATCCATATCTCCCCATGCAACACGCTGCTCAAAAACAATTGGATAATCTGCTAGTGTTAACACAACTCACCCTTAAATTTTAATTTCGACAAAATTAGAATTATTTTCAAAGATTAAATTTAACTGTTTTAATAATTCAGGCTGATCTTTTAAATTAGATTTAACTCTTAAATAACTCATTAATACGTGTTCAGGATATAAATCCAGTAATTGCTCGGCTTCTGAATAACGCGCTGTTGCTGTAAAAATATGCCATTTGGCAAAACTAAATACAGGTAATGCAGGGTATTTCTGTTCCCACAGATTTATTTGCTTTTCAATTTTGGCATAATCAGGTTGTTGTTTTAACAACTGCTGTTGGAACCATAAATAAAACACTTCCTGATTAAACTGTTCACTCAACATCTGTACCGCAAGACGTTCATGTTGTGCGGCCAAATCAGGCAGACGCGACAACAACTTCAACCACAACACCTGAATGGCATAAGACTGACTGAAAATCTGCTCACTTAAATCACTATAACGCTGCTGCAAAGCCTGTAAATTTTCTGCATCAGCCTGCTCAAATTGGGTTAATAACTCAGTCAGCCACTTTTGCTTGGTGTCTGCATCTAAATGCCCGTATTTGGTCGAACGTAAATAATGCCAAGGATATTGCGTGGCAAATTCGCCCCACAAGGCAATTAAACGTTTTTGATAAGCCGTTTTGACTTTAAATAACCACGGCGATAATTCGTGCTGATTCAAAAACTCTAAATGCGTCAAAGCTTGTTCAGGTTGTTGCTGCGCTAAATAAATTTCAATACGCTGTATTTCTGCCAACTCAAACGCCATGGCACTGCTTTGATTTAAGGCAGCCAACGCTTGCGGATATTGCTGTTGGATGGAGTGCATACGTGCTTCCATCACTCCTTTGAGCAAACCTGACTGGGCAAACACCTGTCGAATAAACTGGTGTTGATCTTCTGCAGCATCTAGCAACCAAATGACCGCCAATTGCTCATATGGATGCAGATTTTTAAAGTTAAATACTGTTTCAACCTTACGCTGTTCACGGCTAAAATAGCGCTTTAACAACAACCATAAAATTTGTAGCGAAACACTAATCGACAAGAAAAAGAACAACAACAACCAAATATTGGTTTGCAATTGCCATTCGCGCCAATACACATAAACATAGCCTGAACCATGCCCATAACTCAGTACGCTCAGCAAAGCGACCAGTACAATACTGACCACCACATAGGCGAGTAAAATCTGTTTCATTTATACCGCCCCCAATAAAGCACGTGTTTTTAAACTTGGCGTTGGAACGATATTTAAATTTTTAATTTTTTCTAATTGCTGAACCAATTGCTGTGCTTTCTGATCAGGCAATTGTTGTAATAACTGAATAATGTCATTCACTTCTTGTTGATATTGCACATATTGACCTTGTATAAAGATTTGTCGAGCCAGCAATAGACGCAATTGTGCTTCTTTTAAAATAATCTGGCGCTGCATCAACTGTGTCGCAGGTTGCTTGGCAGATTCAATACTCAGCCATTTTTGCCAAAAATAACGATCATCGACATCGGCAGGGTTCAGCTCAGGTTGTTGAGCTTGCTGTTTTAATTGTTGATCTAATTGCTGCAATAACTGACTTACTTGTTGATATTGCGCATCACGTGTTGTTATAAATTGTTGAATTTGTTTCTGATCTTGCTGAACAACTTGGTGCAAACTTTGTTTCAAAGCAGGAGCTAAAGCATATTCGTTTAACTCACGGTCTAAATGAGCTAGCTTTTCAGTCGCATAGTGAAACTGTTGTTGTTGTAAGGAGAATTCCACCAAGTCCAATTGCTGCGCCACCATATCTACTGGTTGAATCGCATCTTCTTGCTGCACAGCGCTGGATACTGCGGACTGTTCTGGCGCATCTTGGGTATAATTACGGCGCTGCAAAGCCACCAACTGATCATTTAAATTGGCATTGGTTTTTTCTGCAAGATGCAAACTTTGACTGAGTTGCTGTTGTTGCGCTGAAATTTGCATCACATCAAAACTTAATTTGACGATCCAGACCAAAGCGATCAACACCACTATCACAACCAGTTTTTTCATAGTTTTCCTTGCATGCGCATCATTTGCTGCAATATTAATTCTGTTTTTAAATGGGTCAACTTGAATACGTTATATTTTGTATGATGCTGCGTTTGATAATCGAGCAAAATTTTCTCTAAACGATCACCCAATACCCAATAATGACCTTTGTTCAGTAGATCGAAATCCCGCTGAATTAAGCTTAGCCAGTTTAACCAACTGGCTTCACTGCTGATCATCATGATAAATTCTGAAGATTGTATTAAACGTGCGCGTACTGCCTGCATTTTTTCAATAGAACTGGCAGGACACTCCCGCCGATACAATACAAAATTATGGATCTGCATCCCCTGATCAAGCAGTGTTTGCATCATAAATTGCCGTCCGCCCTCGCCACGCCAAAAGGCAATGTGTGTGCCGACTTTCAAATTTTGCAAACACGGCAAACTCAGCATCCCTTCGGAAGTTTCAACCTGCGGGACTTCGCTGTAAAGACCATATCCACGTAAAACTTCTGCTGTTTTCTCACCCACAGCCACCCAACGTATATGCTGCAAATCCTGCAATGATATTTGGCTTCGGGCTAAATATTGCATCCCAATATCGACAGCAGTCGGACTAACCACCACAATAATATGCGTGTGAGGCAACTGGGCATATAAATTAGCCAGTTGCTCCGACCACGGCTGTGCAGAAAGCTGCAACAAGGGCAAATCAATGACCTCAATATGCTGTTGTTGCAAAGCCTGAGTTAAGGCCTCTGCACGATCTTGAGGTCGGGTATTAATGAAGAGCATGGGCTTCTGGTGCAATATGAATTATTGATACAGGGCTTTGAGTAATTCGCCCGCACCCTGTGCCAATAAAGCTTTTGCCAATTCTTCACCTAGCATTTCAGCCTGTTCAGGTGCGCCAAATTGCACAGCTTTAAGAATGGTTTGCCCATCGACACTACCAACACGACCTTCAATCTGCAACTGACCATTCTGCAAAGTTGCGTAGCCTGCAATTGGCACCTGACAACCGCCTTCCAAGTAGGCATTAAAAGCACGTTCGGCACGTACACAGACATTGGTTTCGGCATGCATTAACGGCAAAATTAAATCCAACACCGCCTGATCTTGGCTACGACATTCCAGACCCAAAGCCCCTTGCCCAACGGCAGGTAAGCTCACATCAGGCTGAATGGTATGACGAATACGCTCTGCCAAGCCCAAACGCTTTAATCCTGCACTGGCTAAAATAATCGCGTCATACTGACCATCATCTAGCTTAGACAAGCGCGTACCCACATTGCCACGTAAATCAATAATCTCCAAATCTGGACGTGCTTTTAAAATTTGGCATTTACGGCGCAAGCTTGAGGTTCCAACTTTAGCGCCCTGTGGTAAATCTGCAAAACTGGCATAGTGATTCGACACAAAGGCATCGAGTGGGTCTTCACGCTCACAAATGACCGCCAAGCTCAGACCTTCAGGCAATGCCATGGGTACATCTTTCATAGAATGTACGGCTAAATCGGCACGCCCATCCATTAAAGCGGCTTCTAATTCTTTGACAAATAAGCCCTTCCCCCCAATTTTTGCCAATGGGGTATCTAAAATTTTATCGCCCTGTGTGACAAAGGTCACCAACTCAACAGTTAAATCGGCATGCATCGCCTCTAAACGGGCACGAATGTGTTCAGCCTGCCATAACGCAAGCGGGCTTTGTCGAGTTGCAATTTTCAGGGTTTTCATCATAGTGGCTAAGCAAGATAAATAAGTTCATCTAAACTTAACCTGATCCCCTAAAAATGCAAGTCTATTTCTTTGCCGATTTATCAATCTGTTGCGTATTCATCTGCGATGAGGCTGATCAATTAGAGTTTTTGGATGCGTTCTCGCAATAAAGGCAAATGTCGTCGACTAACAGCCAAACGCTCATCTAGCTCGCGGCAACGTACCTGATACTGTCCTGAATTGACCACTTCTAGCCCCTCCAAAAACTGAATCGAGACCAAGGCATTTCGGTGAATCCGAATAAACTGATCACCAAATTCGGTTTCTAAATCTTTCAGCGTTTCATCAATCAAGACACTGCCATTTTTATGACGCACCGTGACATATTTCTGATCGGCTAAAAAATAATAGATATTTTCTATAGGCACCAACTCTACACCACGATAAGTTTTCGCAGCAATTTGGTGACGTTTTATTTTTAATTCGTCCATATTTTCTTTTTGTTTTAAATGACTCATCTGCGCTTGCGTGAGTTTTGTTAAATGATCTAAAACCTGTTGCAATTCCTGTTGCATAATAGGTTTTAACAAATAGCCTTCCGCATTGGACTTAAATGCCTCGAGTGCATGTTCATCGTAGGCGGTACAAAACACAATGGCTGGCATTGGGTCAAGCTCACGCAAATGTTGAGCGCAACTTAAACCATCCATTCCCGGCATTTGAATATCTAATAATATGACATCCGGCTGATGTTCATCTGCCAGTTCAATCGCCTGTTGCCCATGAGCTGCCGTTGCCACCACATGATGCCCCAATTGAGTGACCAAACGTGATAATCGCTCTCTTGCCAGAGGCTCATCATCACAAATTAGGATGTCCATTTCCCCTCCTTTTCAGTTGAATACTTTATTTTTATCAAGTTAAGAAAAATCAGAACAATCACAAGTTTTTTTATTTATAGCGATATTGCAACACCGTCGTGTACATACCATTCCCCGCATAACTTTGAAAAGCGACACTGCGCCCATAATAAGCCTGTAAACGCTGTTTCACGTTTTGTAGCGCGATACCGTGTCCTTGTCTTAAATTTATTTTATCGCTGACATACGGATTTGTAATGACAATATTGACTTGGTTTTGCAATATTTCGATCAATATACTTATCGTACTCTTTGCTAAAACTTTTTCAACTCCATGAAAAATACTATTTTCTAACAAGGGTTGTAAAGTTAATAAGGGTATTTGTACCTGACTGAGCAGTTGCGGTTGTTCAATTTTCCATTCCACGGTCAGACGCTCGCCTAAACGAATTTGTTCTATGTCTAAATATCGCTGGCAAAGTTCGATCTCATCTTTCAGGCTAACCAGTTTTAATTCTTGCAAACTGGCACGAAATAAACGCGACAAATTGAGCAACATTTGCTCGGCTTTATCGGGATCTATGGCAATGAGACTAATCACATTATTGAGGCTGTTGAATAAAAAATGTGGGTGAATACGCGCCTGCATGGCATGTACCCGCGCTTGTAATTCACTATGCCGTTGCTGAATCGCCTGTTCACGTACATAAATATAACGAAAGCAAAATGCGCCCAATAACACGCCATAACTCAAATGCAGTCCAACGCCATGTAACAGATCATCTATACCAAATTGCTGTAGATGAAAGTTTTGCCCAAAATGCAACAAGGTATTTAAACTGAGTGTGGTCAGCAACACGATGCCTTGCAGCAGCAAAAAACTGACCAAAAAAGATAAACTCAAGCCCATGCGTAAAAAACGCGCCTGAAAAAACTCCACCAAGGCCGCAAAACACAACACCACCCAATTAATATAGAGCACGTATTGCAGCACCCGAGCAAAACTTAAGCCATGCCAGCCTTGTGCTTCAGCCAATGCCAAGACCATTGCCAAAGCATTACTGCCAATAAATAATTCAATTAGATATTGCCAACGCCCTATTTTCGTAAAAAAATACAGCTCATGTTGCTCTGCCTGCGTATCAGCATAAGTTTGATTGGCTTGTTCTTCGGCAAGTGAATCTGAATTTGTTATACTCTTGTCCAAATCACCGCTTTTTACTTTATTGAGCCGATATGACCACATCTTCTAATTCCTCAAATCCGTCACAAGCCCAAACTTCGGGTATGTGGGGCGGTCGTTTCTCTGAAGCGACTGATGCTTTTGTTGCTGAATTTACAGCATCTGTTCAATTTGACCAACGCTTTTATAAACAAGATATTGCTGGCTCAATTGCACATGCAACGATGCTTGCCAAAGTAGGCGTACTTACGACTGAAGAGCGTGACGATATTATCCAAGGTTTAAATACCATTCAGGCTGAAATTGAAGCAGGTCAATTTGAATGGCGTATTGACCTTGAAGATGTTCACATGAACATCGAATCACGCCTTACTCAGCGTATTGGTATTACAGGTAAAAAATTACATACAGGTCGTAGCCGTAACGACCAAGTAGCAACCGATATTCGTTTGTATGTCCGTGACGAAATTGATGCCATTTTAGAATTATTAAAAAAATTACAACACGGCATTTTGAGCTTGGCAGCCAAAAACACGCATACCATTATGCCTGGTTTTACCCATTTGCAAACCGCACAGCCTGTGACTTTTGGTCATCACCTTATGGCATGGTTCGAAATGTTGGTACGTGACTCTGAGCGTTTAATTGACTGCCGCAAACGTGTTAATCGTATGCCTTTGGGTTCTGCTGCTTTGGCAGGTACCACTTACCCAATTGACCGTGCTTTTACCGCAGAATTGTTGGGCTTTGAAGCTGTATCTGAAAACTCGTTAGATGCTGTATCAGACCGTGATTTCGGGATTGAGTTTAACGCTGCTGCATCTTTAATTATGATGCACTTGTCGCGTATGTCTGAAGAACTGATTTTATGGACATCGGCACAGTTCAAATTTGTGAATATTCCAGACCGTTTCTGCACTGGCTCATCCATTATGCCGCAGAAGAAAAACCCAGACGTACCAGAATTGGTGCGCGGTAAAACAGGTCGTGTTTATGGCGATTTAATGAGTCTGTTGACCCTGATGAAAGGTCAACCGCTTGCCTACAACAAAGACAACCAAGAAGACAAAGAACCTTTGTTTGATGCCATTGATACCGTGCGCGGCTCGCTCATGGCATTTGCCGATATGATTCCTGCTTTAGTACCAAACATTGCAGAAATGCGTGAAGCTGCATTACGTGGTTTCTCTACGGCAACTGACCTTGCAGATTACTTAGTAAAAAATGGCGTGGCATTCCGCGATGCACATGAAATTGTAGGTAAAGCCGTAGCATTGGGCGTACAAGAAGGCAAAGACTTGTCTGAACTTAGCCTAGAACAATTACAGCAATTCTCAGATTTAATTCAAGCTGATGTATTTGAAAAAGCACTGACCCTTGAAGCCTCTGTAAATGCACGTGATCATATTGGCGGTACAGCGCCTGCACAAGTTGCAGCGGCAATTGAACGTGCTCAAACACGTCTTGCTCAACTTTATGCATAATCAGGAAGTGAGAGATGTCTAAACAAGTATTTTGTCGTAAATATCAAACCGACATGGAAGCGATGGATTTCGCTCCTTTTCCGGGTGCCAAAGGTCAAGAATTACTTGAAACGGTATCTAAACAGGCTTGGCAGGAATGGCTCAAACACCAAACTACGCTCATTAATGAAAAGCGTTTAAATGTGTTTGAACCTGAAGCGAAAAAGTTTTTGGAAGAACAACGTGAGAAGTTTCTCAACAATGATGCCAGTTTGGAAGTCGCAGAAGGCTTAAAACCTCAAAACTAATCCAAGTACTGTTTTTTCATTTTGGAAAATTCAAACCTTGTTTATTTTACAATTAAAAGAGTCTTTATGAAGGCTCTTTTTTTATGCCATTTGTGATTATGAGTTGCCGCAACAATGTTTTAAATAAATGAAAATAGATTCAAAAAATTAAGCTAATTTCCTATTTTTATTTTTCGACTGAAGTCATATAACTCATAGTCACAGTAAAGCACTCAAAAATATATTAATTATTGATTTTAAAGACAATAGTTTTAAAAATAATCACACTAAAAATAATGTAATTTAAAAATACATTTGTATATAAAACGCTACATTCCACTACAATAAACCACATGATTCTTGAGTGTGATTTTCCTATACTTATTTTCAAGGAGATAAGCAATTATCTCTCACTATAATAAATATCCCCGATTTCAATCTCAGATTTCCCCCAAAGTCTGAGATTTTTTTTATCCAAAATTCAGGTTATTTCAAAATCTTAAAGATCAGCAAAAATCAAAAAGACTCATTCAAGCCATAAAAAAAAGCCCCATCATTAGATGAGGCTGAATATTCAAAAAAAAGCTGAACTTAGCGTTCCTGTACTTTTTCTTCAATTTCTTTGACGCTGGTATGACGTACGTCAAAACCTTTGACCATATAAATCACTTGTTCTGAAATATTTCGTGCGTGGTCACCAATACGCTCTAATGAACGTAACACCCACATCACATTAATCACACGTGAAATATGACGCGGATCTTCAATCATATACGTCATTAGAGTACGTGTTGCAGATTGATATTCACGGTCAATATCGGCATCGGCAAGTAAAACACGCAGTGCTTGATCGACATCTAAACGTGCAAAAGCATCCAGTGCATCGTGAATCATGACACGCACTTGGTTACCAATATGACGTGTTTCCATATAGCCGCGTGGCGAACCACCTTCTTCACATAAGTTTTGGGCAATACGGGCAATTTTTGCAGCTTCATCACCAATACGCTCTAAGTCAGTATTGGCTTTAGACATGGCAATCACCATACGCAAATCAATTGCGGCTGGATGACGACGCGCCAAAATCAACGTTAAGGCTTCATCAATTTCGGTTTCCATGCGATTGACAACATTGTCTTGGAATTGAACTTCTACCGCCAAGGCTGCATCGGTATCCAAGAGTGCGTGAATCGAGTTGGCAACCTGCTGCTCTACCAAACCACCCATGGCCATAAATTTGGTATTTACATCCTGCAAATCTTCATTGAACTGAGAAGAAATATGGTGACTTAACACAGGATTATTCGTACTCAAGGAATACACTCCACAACAAAAGGATAGACTGACGCAATGATTGAATATTAAAGCACAGCAATGATGACGTTTTTATGACATTTTCTCACCAAACTCTCAAGTCTGATCGTTTCTGTCTTTAAACAGCATAAGCCATTCAGATGACAAAATGACTTGGGTCTGTTGACATTTCGTCTATGTTTGCGGCAACGCATATTTTTTAGCTGATATAAGGCATGGGACAGGAAATTTAGTCATTCTAAATGACTGACTCATAAAGCAATAGTAGCAAAAATATGCTCGCCCCCTTGCGCAGCAAACAAAGCAACGCTTTGTTCTTGCTCATGTGGCTAAAACTTTCTCAGATTGCGTTATGAAACTTGGCAATAGTCTCGCTATTCCCTGCGTTTCATGCCTGATCTGCTCAGTTTTAGCCTACAGCGCAAGCCATTTATGAAATGTCAACAGACCCTATATGGCTTTCCGAATCAACCAAGCATTCATTTCCTGCACATCTTGTTCAGTCAATTGCCCAACGGCTGCTTTCAACTGTAACACATGCTTCAAATAGTCATACTGTGCATTGAGATAATCCTGCTTGGCAGAAAAGGCGTTACGCTGTGCCAACAGTACATCCACCATGGTTTTTAAACCTTCCTGATATTGCGCTTTGGATGCTCGTGCCACTAAATCTGCTGAATTCATTGCAGCCTGTCGCGCCTGCAATTTGGCTTGATCAGTTTCGACTTGTAAATATGCCTGTTTCACATCGGTATTGGCTTTACGGATTGCTGCATCTAGCTCGGCTTCAGATTTTTGTACCAAAACCACTGCTTTTTGCACATTTTTATTGACCCGCCCACCGCTAAACACATTCCAGTTCATTTCAATCCCGACCTGGTCGAACTGACCATCGGGCGACATGATACTTTCAGGGCTTTGTTTGGCATAACCATAACTGCCCACAGCTTCTACCTGCGGATAACGTGCTGCTTGTTCAACCCGACGTGCATCTTCGGCATATTGTCGCTGCAAACGTGCCTGTTGAATAGCCAAATTTTGAGTTTGTGCCAATTGCGACCATGCCTCTAAACTTTCAGGCACAGTTTTTTGAAATTGAAAGTCATCTCGCAAAACTGCCAAACTTTCTTGATATGGCCCAATCAATTGTGCCAACTGCTCTTGTGCCAAAACCAACTGCACATGTGTTCCAATCCTGTTCGCTCGTGCATTTTGATATTGCGCATTGGCTTCACTGACTTCACTTTTAGCCACCAAACCTTCACGCAGTTTGGCATTCATCATATTGAGCTGTTCCAACAAAGCTTTTTCTTCTTGTAAATATGCTGTTGTTAAAGACTGCTGTCTCAGCACATTAAAATACGCTTCTGATACATTCAAAATATGTTGCTGTTGTTGTAAACGTAAGGTGACTTCACTCAGGCTTAACGAGGTTTTGACTTGTTTCAGGGCTTGCCAAGCATCCCAACGAAATAAAGGCTGACGTGCTGTTAACGCGACTTGACGTGAAGTTGAAGATGAACTGCTTAAAAGCTCTGGCGAGGAACTGGCAATATTGACTCGACTCATTTCCTGACTTTTACGGGTGATATTGCCCGACAGAGTCACAGTTGGCAGTAAATTGCCTTGCGCAAGCCCTAAATTTAATTGATCGGCCTGATATTGTAATTGCTGTGCGCGCCAAGTCGGATCGCTATTTTGAGCACGCTGATAGGCTTGCATTAAATCCAAAGCAAAAGCGCTTGAACTCATCCAACATAAGCATGTCACTAACATCATTTTTTTCATTATTTTTCGATCAACCCACTCTGTAATTTCGTCAATCCTACTGCAATGTATTTTTACACCGCCCATACTAAAGCGAATTTGCATTTTTTTCGTATGATTTTCATTAATTTTGATAATTTTTCATATTATTTCAATTCATTGCAATAATTAAGCAAAGCCATACACGTGCTAACAATCGCTGCATAAAGTGGTACTTACTCACAGGCATGTAACCAAACTCTAGTAGAATACTACAATTTACTCCGTGGCTTTGACTTTACAATGCAAGCTCTCCCCTCGTCCTTCGACCCAAGCTTCTAAAACCGTGTGCCTCACAGCGGATATTTTAAATTTAGAATTTTGGTATGAATGACTCATTTTGAATTTTTGGAATCCATAGTGCCTAAATGAAGGCACTAGATGATGAATGAATACTCATGTTGAATTGCTGTAATGGTTAAATTTCTTCGCGCCAGTAAACTTGCCCTACTGCTTGGCAGTTGTCTGTATTTGCTCGCCTGCCAAAATTCAGATACACCTCCCGTAGCTGAACCACCAAAGGTACAGGCCAGTGCCAGCGAGCCTGTGGATTTGACCCAAATGTGTGAAAATATTCAGCACAATATGCAGCAAATTGACAATACCCGCACCACGTTTGCGCTAGAACAAATTAATCAGGATTTAAAAGTCTGCCTACCCTTGCTGCCTTTGAATGAACAATTAAATTTGCTCAATCTTTCGACCCAAATGTATCAACGCTTTTTGCATGTAGAACGCAGCGCTGCAGAACAAGCTGCCTTTGACCAACACGCTTTTGATATGGCACAGCATCCGACCATTCAGCAAAGTCATTTTGAAAACTTTGCCTTGCGTGATCAATATTTATTGAAACATAAGGGACAAGCCTATTTAGAGCTATACGATGCAGGTGAAGCACAGTTGGTTTATCGTCGAAGCCCGCAATACTTAGCCATTATTTTTGCGCCTTACATGCCCGATGCCGAGCAAATTTTTATTGAAAGAATGGCCAATGACAATATGCAGCACAGCCTGCGTGATGGTGGACTCACCCTTGATGCTGCCGATTTGACTGAACGCGCCTTATTTTGGGAAGATTACGTGCAGCGTTATCCTAAAAGTCACTTTATACGGGATGCACGTTATCTAGCCGAAGTGTATGCCTTGCTGCTGTTTAAAGGCACAGTCAACAGTCCTGTTTCTCAGGATTATGTCGATGAATACAGTATCCAACCTGCCGTATTATTTGAAATTAAAAAACTGGCAAAGTTGCAAAAATCTCCCTTAGCACAGCAAGCGCGTAAATTCCTTGCCTTTTTACACATGAGCAGTGAACAACGACTCACTGAAATTGCAGCACAGCCCACTGCACGTGAACAGCGTGAATATGGCGATGATGCTTTAGTACATGCACAGTTGCATCAATATTTAAATTTAAAGAACATCTCCATCCATGCAAAACGCGATTGTTTTAGTGATGCCGTTTGTATTACTCGCTAATTATCCAAAGTCGCTTAAAGCTCAAATACTTGTCATTAGGCATCAAAGAATAAAAGCCGCGCGAAGCCTGCTTTTATACCAACAACGTGCTACTATTTATACAGCTTGACGGAGCGCGAGTAATTCCTCGCTGAGATTGTGTCCATTCTTTGTTGTTTGCCCAAAGGTCTGCAACACAGATTTAAACCCAAGTACCGTTGAACCTGATCAGGTTAAAACCTGCGTAGGAATCAAGCCACCTAAAAACCCCGCCACACGGTTAATGTTGAACTATTAAAGTTTCAACAACTCAATTGCAATGTTTTTGGTCGTGCTTGATTCGTTGATTTCATTCTTCAGGATCATTGCAATGAACCAATTAACGAATCTATCCCCTGCTGATATTTCTGCTCAACACGAGCAAGATGCCAAAGATTTAACCCGCATTTTACCTGCATCGAAAAAAGTCTATATCCAAGGCTCACGCCCAGACATTCAAGTGCCAATGCGTGAAATTGAATTGACCGACACCCCAACAGGTTTGGGTGGTGAACACAATCCACCTATCATGGTATATGACACTTCAGGTGTATATACCGATCCAAATGTTGAAATTGACTTAAACAAAGGCTTGCCAAACATTCGTGACAGCTGGATTGAAGAACGTCAAGACACCGAAAAACTAGAAACCCTCAGCTCAGCCTTTGGTCAAGAACGCTTACGTGACATTCGCACCGCTGAAATTCGTTTTGCGCACATTCAAAAGCCACGTCGTGCCAAAGCGGGCAAAAACGTCACCCAAATGCACTATGCAAAACAAGGCATCATCACCCCAGAAATGGAATATATCGCGATTCGTGAAAACCAGCGTCAGCGAGAAGGGGTTGATATGCGTCAGCACCCAGGTCAAAACTTCGGGGCTAAAAATCTGACTGAAATCACGCCTGAATTTGTACGTCAGGAAGTGGCTGAAGGCCGTGCAATTATCCCTGCCAACATTAACCACCCAGAATGTGAACCAATGATTATTGGTCGTAACTTCTTGGTGAAAATCAATGCCAATATTGGTAACTCGGCACTGGGTTCCAGTATTGATGAAGAAGTTGCGAAAATGACTTGGGCAACCCGCTGGGGGGCAGACACCATCATGGACTTATCGACAGGTAAGAACATCCATGAAACCCGTGAATGGATTATCCGTAACTCACCTGTGCCAATTGGTACTGTTCCTATTTATCAGGCCTTAGAAAAAGTCAATGGCATTGCCGAAGACCTGACTTGGGAAATTTTTAAAGACACCCTGATTGAACAGGCAGAGCAAGGGGTGGATTACTTCACCATTCACGCAGGGGTGTTGTTGCGTTATGTACCCCTCACGGCTAACCGCTTAACAGGCATTGTGTCACGTGGTGGTTCAATCATGGCTCAGTGGTGTTTGGCACACCACGAAGAAAACTTCCTGTACACACATTTTGATGAAATCTGTGAAATCATGAAGGCTTATGACGTATCGTTCAGCTTGGGTGATGGTTTACGTCCAGGTTGTATTCAAGATGCCAACGATGAAGCACAGTTTAGTGAGCTGCGTACTTTGGGCGAATTGACCCACCGTGCTTGGGAACATGATGTGCAAGTGATGATTGAAGGCCCAGGACACGTGCCAATGCACATGGTCAAAGAAAATATGGACTTGCAACTTGAGGTCTGTAAAGAAGCACCATTCTATACACTTGGCCCATTAACCACTGATATTGCTCCAGGCTACGACCACATTACCTCTGCCATTGGTGCAGCGATGATTGGCTGGTACGGTACAGCAATGCTGTGCTATGTGACACCAAAAGAGCATTTGGGCTTACCAAACAAAAAAGACGTCAAAGACGGCATCATCACCTATAAGATTGCAGCCCACGCGGCTGACCTTGCCAAAGGTCACCCAGGTGCACAAGCCCGTGACAATGCGCTGTCTAAAGCACGTTTTGAATTCCGCTGGGAAGATCAGTTCAACCTGAGCCTTGACCCAGACACCGCACGCAGCATGCATGATGAAACCATGCCAAAAGAAGCGCATAAGTCTGCACACTTCTGTTCAATGTGCGGACCAAAGTTCTGCTCCATGAAAATCACCCAAAATGTGAGAGATTATGCACAAAATCAAAATGCTGCGAACAAAACAGAGCAAGTAGATACAGAGGTAGAATCAGGTCTCAAAGCCATGAAAACCGCTTATCAGGAACATGGTCAAAAATTGTACCATAAGCTATAAATTGTTTAAAAAGCGTTTGTATTCAATCAAATCTCAGTTAGGATGAAATCATGCTTTGCTCATCCTGATGAGAGTTTATGAAGATTATTCAACAAGCAACTTATGGTCAACACGATGCACAGATTCACCAGCGTGAATACCTGTATCGCGGGTTTATTCAGGTTGAGAAAGTCAGCCTGAGCCATCGCTTGTTTAATCAAACCACCTATACCCCAGTCCTTCAGCGTGAACTTATTCAGCGCCCTGAAGCGGCTGGGGTACTCATTTATGATGCCGCACAACAAAAATTTGCACTGATTGAACAGTTCCGCATTGGTGCAATTGACGACAGCGACTCGCCTTGGCAATTGGAAGTGATTGCAGGGGTACTAGATGGCAATGAATCGCCTGAAAGCTGCATTCGTCGTGAAGCCTTAGAAGAGTCAGGCTGTAAGCTGCAACAACTACAACATTTATTCAGTTTTTACCCTTCTGCAGGGGCATGTGCAGAGTTGTTCCACTTATATAGTGCGAATACCACGCTACCACAGGAAGGTGGCGTTTTTGGAATGCCAGATGAGGGAGAAAACATCCAATTACATATTATTGATTATCAGGACATTCCTGACTTACTGACCAATGGTCGGCTAAAGAACGCACCTGTCATTATGGCATTGCAATGGTTACAACAACAGATTAAAACCGTAAAGGATGTCTAAGGGGTCAGGCATGACTTTATTCCCAAATACACACCAGCCAGAGCGCTGGACCATTGTACAAATTTCAGATACACATCTCATGGATCAGGATGATTTAGAGTTTGTACACATGAATCCTGAACACAGTTTTCATGCGGTCATGCAGGATATTACACAACAATACCCGCAGGCCGATGCAATTTTTCATACCGGCGATTTAGCACAAGTGCCTGTCGCAGCGACATATCAGCGCTATTTAAAATTTATGCAGGCGTTAAATATTCCGCATTATCAAATTCCTGGCAATCATGATGATGCCGAGGTATTCCCTTTTTATCTGCAATGCAATCAGGTCCATGCGATTGAACTGGGTAACTGGTGCGTGATCTTGCTGAATACAGCCGTCAAAAACCGTGTCGACGGCTGGATGGATGCAGCACAGTTACAACAATTAGATCAGGTTCTGCAACAACATGCGCATCAGCATGTGATCATTGCCTGTCATCATCATCCTTTTGATATGCATTCACACTGGATTGATCAGCACAAGTTAAAAAATACTGAAGAATTAATTGATGTATTGGCGCGGCACAGTCACGTCAAACTGGTGCTGTGTGGTCATGTGCATCAGGACTCACTCAATGAATGGCAAGGGATTCAGTTTTACTCAACCCCATCGACCTGCGTGCAGTTCAAACCACACAGCCAACACTTTGCTTTAGGTACAGAAGCCCCGGGTTACCGTGTGTTACATTTGAATGCAGATGGCAGTTTTCGCACTCAGGTGCATCGGGTTGAGCATATCGTGCAACAAATAAATTTTGAAATTTCAGGTTATTAACTTTTCATTTTATTTCTTTTGCTTTACTTTATGCCTTCAACGAAAAAATGCGATAACACATCCAAACATCAAAGACTATCCATAATCAAAAAAAGTCTATATGATGACGTCCCCCGAAGATCGAATATTGTTCTTTGGGAGTGGATAAAAACACTTGCATATCACCATATTTTTCGCGTACCAATCGTACGCATATGATGAGGAATGCCCTACATGGCGAATGACAACCAAAATCAAGTCTTGGACGAACAAACAGATCTTGTAGAAGAAAAAGCTACAAAACGCGTGCGTAAGGCAAAGCCAAAGGCTTTAGAGGGCGGTTCTACAGCTAGCTTATTTGGTATTGCACCTTATCAGCCTAAAAAAAATGAAGAATACATGTCTGAAGGACAACTCGAGCATTTCCGTCAAATTCTTATGGCGTGGAAAGAAGAGTTAATGTCAGAAGTTGACCGCACTTTAAACACCATGCAAGACGAAAATACAGCCTTGCCAGATGTAAACGACCGTGCGACTCAAGAAGAAGAGTTTGCAATTGAATTGCGTACTCGTGACCGTGAACGTAAATTGATTCGTAAAATTGAACAATCTATTGAAGCGATTAAAAACGATGACTATGGTTTCTGTGAAACTTGCGGTATCGAAATCGGTTTACGTCGTTTAGAAGCGCGTCCAACTGCAACGTTATGTATTGATTGCAAAACTTTGGCAGAGATCAAAGAGAAGCAAAACAACGGTTAATCGTGACTGTTGAGAATTTCCTAGCCGAACACAGTTCGGAGCTTGAGCAGCAGCGAAACGATGTTTCGCTCACTCGCTACACAGGTCGGTTTGCGCCATCGCCAACCGGCCCTTTGCATTTTGGCTCACTCATTACAGCAGTAGCCAGTTATTGTGATGCCAAAGCTCAGCACGGCAAATGGCTCGTCCGCATTGAAGATACCGATATTCCTCGCATCTACCCAGGTAGTGAAAGCCATATCTTGCGCTGCATAGATGCTTTTCAATTTGAACCTGATGCTGAAATTATTTTCCAGAAAGATCATCTTGAGCTTTATGAAGCCGTATTGCAACAGTTACAGCAACAAAATTTAGTCTATGCCTGTCAATGCACCCGCAAAATGCTTGGCTCTAATCATATTTATGCAGGGACCTGCCGCAATCTAGGGCTAGATTTTGTAGAACAAGCCATTCGCGTCAAAGTGAACGATCAGGACATCTGCTTTCAAGACCGTTTACAAGGTCAACAATGTTCCAACCTAGCGCAGGACTTGGGAGATTTTGTATTGAAACGGCGCGATGGCATTATCAACTATCAATTGGCGGTAGTGGTGGATGACTATTTGCAAGGCATCACGCATGTAGTTCGTGGGGCAGATTTGCTGGACAACACTGCACGACAAATTTATTTGGGGCAATTGTTAGGCTATCCACGCCTTAATTATATGCACTTGCCTTTGGCCATGAATGCGCAAGGACAGAAACTGTCTAAACAAAACCTTGCTCAGGCTTTAGACTCAACCCAAGCCCCACAATTGCTTCAGGCTGCGTTTACTGCGCTAAATCAGCCCCCTATTGTCCTCGACACGCCAGCACGTATGTTGCAGCAAGGCATTCAACAATGGGATGTATCTCGTATTCCTGTAGGTACTACGTTACACGGTTGCTACTTATAAAATTCCAGATTCGTTTATGCTCAAAGTCACATTCGCAGATTTAGGCAGAAGCATCTATGTTTTTTATTTTTGGTGTAGGGCCGAAAACCAAAGTCGTGGAAAGCAATCAGTTTACTTGTCCTGTTTGTCGTACCCACAGCAGATATGAATTAAGACAACGGCGGCAATATTTTTCTTTATTTTTTATTCCGCTTTTTCCTGTGTCGAAACAGCAGAATGCTACGGTGAAGTGTTTACATTGTGGAACTGAAATGCCAAGCATGGTGCTAAACCATGCTCAGCCGAATTCTGCTAAAGAGATGAATCTAGAAGCTTAAGACTAGAAACTAGATTCTTCACGGCTTGGATTGGTTTCATGGGTCGAGGCTTCAATTTTCAGAATTAGACTCACCATGACTGCGCACATAATCAAAGATGAACCACCATAACTAATGAATGGTAGCGTCAGACCTTTGGTTGGCAACATGCCCATATTCATGCCCGCATTCACCATAATCTGTAACAAGAAGATGATGCTGATTCCATACGCCAAATAGCCTGCACGTAAATATTGGTTTTTTAGGGCACGATGACCAATTTTAATACAAGAAACCAGCATCGCAAAAGACAGGCTGATCACCACAAAAATACCCAAAAAGCCGAACTCTTCACCCAACACAGCCAACATAAAGTCTGTATGCGCTTCTGGTAAATAGGACATTTTCTGAATACTGTGCCCTAAACCTACACCAACCCACTCACCACGACCAAATGCCATTAAAGCGTTAGATAACTGATAGCCAACACCCAAAGGGTCATTCCACGGGTTTGAGAACGACATTAAACGCTCAAAACGATAAGGCTCAAATACCACCAAAAACACAAAGGCGGCAATAATTGCCCCGAAGGCAATACCAAACTGAATTAACGGTGCACCTGCCAAAAAGAAGACGCCCAGCATGGTCAAGGCAATCACCACAGTAGCCCCTAAATCTGGCTCTGCAATCACCAAACCAACGGTCACGGCCATAATCACCGCAAGACGTACCAAGCCTTTAATATTGTTACGCACTTCTTCAGCACGTCGCACCACATAATCTGCAGTAAATATGGCCATCATGACTTTGGCGACTTCAGAGGCTTGTAAGGTAAATCCTGCAACCCGAATCCAGCGTTTAGAGCCATTAACCTCAGTACCAACAACCAAAACTGCAATCAATAAGGCAATGGTGACAATCCACAGAAAAAAGGTATTGTTAAACCATGTATTAAGCGGCACTTTATACACAACAAAAGCAGCAACCAAGGCCACCACAATCGAAATACCATGGCGGAAAACATAGTGAAAAGCATTTTCATGCATACGCTCTGCATAGGGCATCGACGCCGATGCCACCATAATCGAGCCAATACATAACAATGCCAATACACTAAAAATCAGCACATTACGCACATTTATTTCCGCAGGCAGTTTTGGCAGCCAACGGTCATAGACCTGATTGAGTTTATTGATTGTTGTCTGAGCCAAGCCAGCCATATCTCATCCCTTATTGTTGTTATACCAGCGCGTTAACATAAGCAACGAACTTGTGACCACGTTCTGGATAGCCCGAGAACATATCAAAACTTGCACATGCAGGTGACAATAGCACCACATCATGCGCTTGTGTATGTTGTTGGCAAATTTCGACTGCCTGTTGTAAGGTCTCTGCACGCAAAAGTGTGGTCGTACCCGCAATTGCAGCTTCAATTTGCGGTGCATCCTCACCAATCAACACCGCGAGTTTGGCATATTGCTGCAAGGAAGCACGCAGCGCAGTAAAGTCCTGCCCTTTGCCTTGCCCACCTAAAATAATGGCGACTTGCCCACCTTGAGCCTGAATTGCAGCACCCAAGCCATCCAAAGCCGCCAAAGTCGCACCAATATTGGTGCCTTTAGAATCATTATAATAACGCACCTCATGCAAGGTTTTGACAAATTCACAGCGGTGTTCCAAACCTTTAAAAGTTTTCAGCGTTTCCAACATGCTTGCCATAGGCAAACCAATCGCTTCACCCAACGCCAAGCAAGCCAAGGCATTAGCAATGTTATGCGTACCTTGAATATACATTTCGGTACTTTTCAATAAACGCTCACGCCCACGTGCCAGCCACATACTGCCATCATCATCTTTTAATAAACCGAATTGGTTTAAGTCAGGCGCATTTAAGCCAAAACTTTGCATTGGGGTTTGATCGGGTACTAACGGACGGCTCAGGGCATCATCACGGTTAAACACCACTTTTTTGACACCTTGGAAAATACGATGTTTGGCAGTGTGATACCCCAGCATATCACCATGGCGGTCTAAGTGATCTTCACTCATATTTAGCACCACAGCCACTTCTGCATTTAAATTCGATGTGGTTTCTAGCTGAAAACTGGAGAGTTCCAATATATACAGTTCAGGATCATCTTTAATCAAATCCAACGCAGGACGGCCTAAATTACCGCCCACAGCCACCTTTTTACCCGCCTGCTCTGCCATTAAACCAATTAACGTGGTCACGGTACTTTTCGCATTTGAGCCAGTAATGGCCACAATAGGTTTGTCGGTTGCACGACGTAAAATCTGAATTTCGCTCACCACAGGAATACCCTGCGCCATGGCAGCCTGAATTTCAGGTAATTTTGGATCTAGCCCAGGGCTAATCACAATTTCTTCTGCCGACAGCAACAAATCCTGATCAAACTGCCCAAAACGGGTTTCAACCTCGGCTGGAATTTGATCATGTCCTGGAGGTGTGGGGCGTGAGTCTGTCACAGCAACGCGGTAACCCTGATGATGTAAGAAATTAACGGCTGCAACACCCGAAATACCAAGCCCTGCAACGACTTTTAATCCACCACGTTGTATTAACATTTTTGCCCCATTTTGTGCGGTAATTTTGAAACTGACAAAATGGTAGCACTTTGCTGTTTTGAATGCTTTTTCTGTTTGCAGTTTCTGCAAATTTTTTGTGTCAGTGCGTAAAAAAACCGTCAGATCGCTGACGGTTTTTTCAAACATCTCAGTAAAGTTGGATAGATGTGGCTATTTCCATTTTACTGCTTGGACTTCAACTTTCTTTTCGGTGGGTTGATCTTTGCTGTCACATCCACAACTGCCACCACAACCTGCCACTGCCGCAGGCTTCAACCACTTTGCCAAACCATGCCAACCTTTTTCTGCACAGGCATTGGACAGTTTTAGAAAAACTGCGCTAGAAGTCTTGGGAAAGACTTTTTTAAAAACCACTACCGCACTCCACAGTACCAGTGCAGCAACAATCAGAATTTCAATCATGTTCGTCTTCTCCTGTGAAACCTAAAATAGCCTTAACCCAATAAATATGAGGCTGTTTGATAAGTCAGGAATGACATAAAGTAGGCCAAACCAAATAAATACACCGTCATAAAACTGACTGTACGCCATGAGCCTGTTTCACGCTTTACAGTAGCCAAAGTCGCCAAACAATGCGGTGCATAAATAAACCACACCAACAATGACAAACCTGTAGCCAATGACCAACCAAGTTCACCACCGCCACTAATTAAAGCGGCCAAACCCTCTGACATAGCGTCTTCATCGACTGCAGATAAGGCATAGACTGTGCCTAATGCAGCCACCACCACTTCACGCGCTGCCATCGCAGGAATCAAGGCAATCACGATCTGCCAGTTAAAGCCCACAGGAGCAAAAATTGGCTGTAATACATGCCCCAGCATCCCTGCAAAACTATAGTCAATTGCAGGCATGGTCGCGCCTTCAGGCGGTTGCGGGAACGTACACAAGAACCACAATAAAATCGACAGTGCAAAAATAATGCCACCGACACGCTTTAAGAAAATTTTGGCGCGATCTAGTAAACCAATCCAAACACTTTTTAGGTCTGGAAAACGGTAGCTAGGCAACTCCATCAACAAGACATGCTCAGATTTATCTTTTTGTAAAAATTTAAGCACAAAAGATACGCCCAAGGCACTCACAATGCCCGCCATATACAGACCAAATAAGACCAGACCTTGTAAATTAAACATGCCCCATACGGTTTGATTGGGAATGAATGCTGCGATGAGTAAGGCATATACAGGCAAGCGCGCAGAACAGGTCATTAACGGTGCAACCATAATCGTGGTTAAACGATCACGTGGGTCAGCAATACTACGCGTTGCCATAATGCCTGGCACTGCACAGGCAAAACTAGACAGCAATGGAATAAAGGCACGACCACTCAAACCTGCGCTAAACATCAGCTTATCGAGCAAGAATGCGGCACGTGGCAAATAACCCGATTCCTCTAAAATTAAAATAAACAGGAACAGAATTAAAATTTGCGGCAAGAACACCACCACACCGCCTGCGCCCGCAATAATGCCATCCACAATCAAGCTGTTCAGCAAGGGATGGCTAATGTTTTCGCCAATCACTTCACCTAGCCAGCCAAATAAACTTTCGATGCCATCCATAAACGGTGCAGCCCAAGCAAATACCGCTTGGAAGACAACAAACATCATCACCGCAAGGCTGACTAAGCCGAATACAGGATGTAAAAAGATTTTATCGAGGAAGTCGGAGCGTTTGTCTTCTTGATCTACAAAGTGCACCACATCATGCAAAATGGTTTGAATCCGTTGATGCTGACTGCCGGTTAAGCCTGTCAATTCTGTCTGCGGAACAGCAAATTTACCCTGATCTAAGGCATGCATTAAGTTTTGAATACCTGAATCACGCACTGCCACGGTTTCCACCACAGGTACACCCAAACGCTCAGACAATTTTTGCGTGTTGATTTGCATGCCACGACGACGCGCCTCATCCATCATGTTGAGTACCAACAAAATCGGACGACCCAGTGCAATCATTTCCAAAACCAAGCCCAAATGCAATTTCAGGTTGGTGGCATCCACGACACAAAGAAAGGCATCTTGCTGACCTTCTTCGGCTATTTTGCCTTGTACCACATCTCGAGTAATGGCTTCGTCGGGACTGGTGGCTTCTAAACTATAAGTTCCGGGCAAATCCAACACCCGCACCGCCTGTCCCGAAGGCAAGGTGAATTGCCCGACTTTACGCTCTACGGTCACGCCTGCGTAGTTGCCAACTTTTTGACGTGTCCCTGTCAAATGGTTAAATAAAGATGTTTTACCGCAGTTTGGATTCCCTACAAGTGCGATACGTAAGGCATCGCTCATGCGGACACCCCTTGTTCAATTTCAATGCGTTCAGCTTCTACTTTGCGCAAAGCAAAACGGGTAAATCCCACTTGAATCAAGATTGGATCACCACCAAAAATACCTTTGGTAATCACCTGCACCTGCGTACCCGGCACAAAACCCAGTGTTTCTAAGCGGTTTGCCACTAAGTCACTAAGGGATGTTCCACCATCGGCAGTACGTAATACCTGACGGATGATGGCTGTTTGTTTTGCTTTAAGTTCTGACAAACGCACCGTGAAATTCCTATACCATTTTGCACATTATAGCATGCAAATGAGAACAATTAACAAATAAGGTCGACTTACATTTAAATGCTTTATATCACATCGACAGCCCTGCTGAATTGGATTAGAGTAGAAAATAACGCTGCTTATTATCGAATTTCTCAATTAATTTTGTGATTTCGCCTGTGATTCCTATGCTGAACAAAAAACCTCGTATTCCTGCTGCAATACAAATTCCAGAAGCTTTGAGCTTTTTGGAAGGCTATCGCAACGATTTAATCGCGCAAAGTGTCAGCCCGCATACCCGCAATGCCTATCTGTCCGATTTAATTCAATGCAGTGACTATGTCAGCAAAGCTATGCCTGAATGGGATCATGACGATATTTCGGATGTACTCATCGAACTCACCAAACAACAAAAAAGCCCCCGCTCTATTGCACGCTGCCTATCTGCGCTACGTTCTTTTTATAAATTTTTAAGAGAACACAAACTACGTTCTGACAACCCTGTTGCTGCGCATAAAACTCCAAAATTAGGTCGTGCCTTACCCAAAGATTTATCTGAAGCCGATGTGGAAGCTTTAATTCACGCCCCAGATATCAACACTGCACTAGGATTACGAGATCGTGCCATGCTAGAAGTCTTATATGCTTGCGGTTTACGGGTGACGGAGTTACTGAATTTACGTTTAGAATTGATCAACCTAAAACAAGGCTATTTACGAATTGTAGGTAAAGGTAATAAAGAGCGTTTGGTGCCTATGGGACAAGTTGCTTGTGAGTGGATAGAAAAATATTTAACCGAGTCACGTCCACAACTGTATAAAAGTGCCACCGATTATCTATTTTTAACGGTGCATGGCGGCATCATGAGCCGTCAAAATTTCTGGTATGCCATTAAACGCTATGCCCTGCAAGCAGGGATTCAGGCCGAGTTATCGCCACACACATTAAGACATGCCTTTGCCACCCACTTGCTGAATCATGGTGCAGATTTACGTGTGGTACAAATGCTGCTCGGACATAGTGATTTATCCACCACACAAATCTACACCCACGTCGCACAAATCCGTATGCAGCAATTGCATGCCCAGCATCATCCACGGGCTTAAAAAAACAAAAACGACGTAGAAGCATAGGGTCTGTTGACACTTCATCTATGAACGTAAGCCATTTATGAAATGGCAACAGACCCTAACGATCACGAATATTTTTTGTTATGCTAACGCTCTATTTTTTATGCCAACAAGAAAGGGTTGTTTATGACATTTACCCGCTCGACACTTTTGATTGCCTGTTCACTGGCAAGTGCTTTTGCAATCACCGCATGTTCAAATGCAAACAATGAAGATAAAAAGCAAACCACACTCACCGCCAGTGCGCCTGCAACGGGTGAAGCATCAACCCTAATTGAACGCAATGCACAACAGCGTTTAAGTACAACCTTGCAGCAACATTTTAAAACTGCAGGTATCAACGCCAAAATTACCGACATTAAAGCCACTGAAGTTCCAAATTTATTTTGGGTGAGTCTTGAAGGCATGTCATCGGTCTATGCCACCAGTGATGGCAAATACATTATTCAGGGCGATGTGATCCGTTTAGGTGACAAAGAACTACATAACGTCAGTGAAAACCTGCAAGCAGGCGTGAACAAGAAAATTTTTGCTGAATTAAAACAGGAAGATTTATTGGTATTCCCTGCCAAAGGCAAAACCAAACACGTCATTTATGTATTTACCGATGTCAGCTGTCCATATTGCCATCGTCTACATGAACAAATGGATGAAATGAATGGTAAAGGCATTGAAGTCCGTTACATTGCTTGGCCGCGTGGTGAACAGCACATGCCTGCTATGGAAGCAATTTGGTGTAGCGAAGATCGTCACGCTGCCTTTAATCAGGTCATGAATGGCGCACAAATTGCACCTGCCAACTGTAAAAACCCTGTTCGTGCTCAGTATCAATTGGGCTTAAATATGGGCGTCAATGGCACACCTGCGATTTATAATGCCGAAGGCGTATATTTAGGCGGCTATCTGTCTACCGCTGAATTGATCAAGCGCTTAGACAAATAAAAATAGCGGATCTGTGGATGCTGCATCATCCCAATACACCAAGACGTAGCATCTATGAAACCAATATAAATAACGATTTTTTATGCGTTATTTTACTTTTTTTTATACTGTGAAGATAAGTGAGATCTGCCCTAGAGTCAGCGCGTTTTTTTAGCTATGATCTAGGCTTGCTTAAAGTTATTAAAATATGGAGTGTGACGTGAAACCAGTTCGTCTGGCAATCCTCGGTCTTGGTACTGTGGGTGGTGGTGCCCTTAAACTATTAAAAGAAAATGCTGCTGAGATTAGACGTCGCACCGGTCGTGAAATTGAAATCACTTATGTGGGAACACGTCGTCCGCGTCCTGACCTAAACTTGCCTGAATCGGTCAAGCAAAGCTCCGACTTGATGGACATTGTCCGTCAACCCGATGTAGACGTGGTGGTTGAAGTGATGGGCGGTATTCACCCTGCTTATGACGTGATCATGGAAGCCATGAAGCACGGCAAACAAGTAGTGACAGCCAACAAAGCCCTACTTGCAGAACACGGCAATGAGCTATTTAAAGCAGCTGAAGACAATGCCGTACAAATTGCCTATGAAGCTGCGGTTGCAGGTGGTATTCCAATTATTAAAGTCATCCGTGAAGGTTTGGCTGCCAACAAAATTGAATGGTTGGCAGGCATCATCAACGGTACAGGCAACTTCATTTTAAGTGAAATGCGTGAAAAAGGTCGTGCATTTGAAGACGTACTGAAAGAAGCGCAAGAGTTAGGCTATGCCGAAGCCGATCCGACTTTTGACGTCGAAGGTATTGATGCTGCACACAAACTGACTATTTTGGCTTCATGTGCATTTGGTATTCCACTACAGTTTGACAAAGTCTTTACCGAAGGTATTGGCAAAGTGACCGCACAAGATGTGAAATATGCCGAAGAACTCGGTTTCCGCATCAAACACTTGGGGATTGCCCGTCGTACCGATAAAGGTATTGAATTGCGTGTTCACCCAACTTTAATTCCTGAAGAAGAATTGATTGCCAATGTTAATGGCGTGAAAAACGCGGTCTTGGTACAAGCCAATGCGGTTGGTCCAACGCTCTATTATGGCGCAGGTGCAGGTGCAGGCCCAACAGCCTCTGCAGTAGTTGCAGATGTCGTTGATATTGTCCGTGACATTTCTTATACCGAAGATGGCGCAGGTACAATTCCGCAATTGGCATTTGAAGCCTTAACCGACTTGCCAATTTTAAGCCGTGAAGAAATGACCACGGGTTACTACATTCGCATTAATGCCGAAGACCAAACTGGCGTACTTGCTGATGTGACCACTATTTTAAGCCGCGCGGGAATCAGTATTGATGCCATCATGCAGCAATCACGCTTAAAAGACCTTATTCCTATCGTGATTCTGACTGACCCAGTCCTAGAATCAAAAATGGATGAAGCGTTACAACAAATTCAAGCATTGCCAACCATTCATGGCGAAATTGTACGAATTCGTTTAGAATCGCTTGATAATTAATCGGGTGGAGGGGAGTATTTCCCCTTGCCAAGCTCTACACACAATTGGAACATCATCATGTCGAATGCCAATCGTTATACTGGTTTAGTTGACCGTTATCGTGACCGTTTACCAGTGTCTGCAACCACACGTGCAATCTCTCTAGGCGAAGGAAACACGCCACTGATTAAGCTTGAGAATATTCCACGCATTATTGGTAAAGATGTTGAAATTTATGTGAAGTATGAAGGCTTAAACCCGACAGGTTCATTTAAAGACCGTGGTATGACCATGGCAGTTACTAAAGCAGTTGAAGAAGGTTCAAAAGCCATTATCTGTGCATCTACAGGTAATACTTCTGCTGCTGCTGCTGCCTATGCTGCACGTGCAGGCATCAAAGCATTCGTTTTAATTCCTGAAGGCAAAATTGCCATGGGTAAAATGGCACAAGCGATGATGTACGGTGCCATCACCATGCAAATTCGCGGTAACTTTGACGATGGTATGCGTCTAGTTAAAGAAGTTGCTGACCAAGCACCTGTGACCATTGTGAACTCGATCAACCCTTACCGCCTACAAGGTCAAAAGACCATTGCGTATGAAATTGTAGATGAGTTAGGTCGTGCACCAGATTACCACTGCTTACCTGTAGGTAACGCAGGCAACATTACTGCACACTGGATGGGTTATACCGAAGCGGTTGCCAACCAATCTACCGATCAATTCGAGCAAGTGGTCTATGACGCAGCAACGGACAAATTCACAGGTCCAAACCCTGAAGGCCGCCCAATCATGGTGGGTTATCAAGCGTCTGGCGCTGCACCATTCTTACGTGGTGCGCCTGTAGAAAACCCTGAAACTGTTGCAACTGCAATTCGTATTGGTAACCCACAAAGCTGGAACCATGCCAAAGCCGTTGTACGCGATTCAGAAGGTTGGTTTGATGAGCTAACTGATGCTGAAATCTTAGAAGCACAACGCATGCTTTCAATGTATGAAGGCGTATTTGTTGAGCCTGCATCTGCTGCGTCTATTGGTGGTGCAATGCGCGACATCAAAGCAGGTAAAATCAAAGAAGGTTCTGTGATTGTATGTACCGTAACAGGTAACGGTCTGAAAGATCCTGACACTGCAATGAAACAATGTGCAGATGCGGTGATGCTCTCTATTGATGCTACAATGCAACAAGTAAAAGACTCTATCCTTTCAAACATGTAAGTTTTGAATCGTGATCAAAAAAACCTGCATTAGCAGGTTTTTTTGTATTTGGAATCATGCAACTTTAACGGAAGTTGAGTCATACGATTGATAACTCAACGCTCCAAGCTGAATGTGCTCTTAAATACGTTTAGGTAACTGACTTGCCCAACTCATTAAGCGAGTTGCATCATTGGTACGTGCTTGTGAAGTATCTGCACCCAAAAGCACCACCACTGCAGGACGGTTATTCAAAGTGGTATGCATCACCACACAACGCCCTGCTTCATTGATATAGCCTGTTTTAGACAGATTAATATTCCAACCACCATTACGTACCAGTGCATTGGTATTGTTAGATTTTAAAACACGATAACCCAAGTTAAAGTCATAGGTTGGCGTGGTTGAGAATTGGCGAATCAAACCATATTGCGAAGCGGTGCTGACCAAAATACCCAAATCACGCGCAGAAGATACATTACGTGGGTCTAAGCCTGTTGCTTCGGTAAAACGGGTAGAATGCATGCCCAATTCACGCGCTTTAGCATTCATTGCGGCTACAAAGGCATTTTTCCCACCTGGATAAGTACGTGCCAACGCTGCTGCTGCAGGATTTTCAGATTTCATTAATGCAAACAGTAACGCTTCGGCACGGTTTAACTTGTCGCCCACACGCAAAGTTGAGCTTGAGTTTTTACCTGCTGCACCTGCAAAATCAATCGATTGCAAAGTGATTTGTTCAGACATATTCAAACGTGCATCAGAAGTCACCACGGCAGTCATCACCTTGGTCACAGATGCAATAGGTAATGCCACATTGGTATTTTTGCTATACAGCACTTCACCTGTTTGCGCATCCATCACCAAAGCCGCACGTGCATTAACTGATGGTTGGTTGCTATAAGCAGAGGTATCTAAAATACGGACTGTTTTAGGCGCAGTGGAAGCAGGTGCAACACCATTGCTACTACGCACTGTAGTGGTAATTTTCGTTGAACCTGGCGGAGTAGGTTCAGCAACATAGCTCTCTGGCGCAGCCTGAGCGCTCGCACTGGTACTTTCCAGATCACCATTTAAGAATTGATCGGCTTGCTCCGAAGACCAACTTAAGGTCGCCTGACCGTCGCTCCCAGAGGAAGGATTGATGACAAGTTCAGCAAAACTGACAGAACTTAGGCTGAACATCATAGATGCGACCAGCACATGCATGAACGACTTCTTAGAATTTTTCACGACTGCTTACTCAACTCAGGGAGGTAAGATACATTTGCGTATTACCTCAAATATGCCTTACATTTAAAAATACAACAATGAATCGTTTTTGACACCATATTGTGCAGAACTTTTCATTCTAGATTAAGAATAGCATTGCTAATTTTGTCGTTTCATTGCAAGCTAATTTTGCTTTATGTAACAAAAAAGATGATTTTTTCAAAGGGAGAGTGTAGGTGATCACAGTTTTAGTAGTCGACGATCATGAATTGGTACGTACTGGGATTTGCCGTATGCTCGAAGACCATGCCGATGTGCAGGTGATTGGACAAGCTGAATCGGGTGAAGAAGCGATTACCTTAGTGCGTCAGCATCATCCCAATGTGGTGTTGTTAGATGTGAACATGCCTGGGATTGGAGGCGTAGAAACCACACGTCGTCTATTGCAAACTGCACCAGACACTAAGGTCTTGGCGGTGAGTGGTTTGGCAGAAGAACCCTACCCTTCTTTATTGCTGAAAGCAGGTGCAAAAGGCTATATCACCAAAGGCGCACCTGTCAGTGAAATGGTACGTGCCATTAAAAAAGTCATGCAGGGCGGTAAATACTTCAGTGCCGACATTGCCGAACAACTGGCAAGTTCATACTTATCTGACACACAACAATCGCCTTTTGATAGTCTTTCAGAACGTGAAATGCAAGTGGCGATGATGGTGGTGAATTGTATTAGCGCACAGGAAATTGCCGATAAGTTGTTTGTCAGTGTAAAAACCGTAAATACCTATCGTTACCGTATTTTTGAAAAATTAAATATTGATAGTGATGTCAAACTGACTCACCTTGCCATTCGTTATGGACTGATTAAACCCTAAATTTTCAACGCTGTTGATGCACAAATAAGACCTTTACGATATGCCAGATTTAAAACAATATTCTGAGTTAAATCAGTATCATCTTGGCATGTGGTATGGTACTTACCGACTGCTGATTGCCTTTTGTTTGCTGCTGATTACCCTACTCACCTTTCAGCAGCTTGGCACACAATATCAGCACCCGGGTTTATATCTATACACCTTGGTCTGCTATTTTATTTTTAGCTGCCTGCAACTGATCAGCTATAAATATATTCCTTTTAAAAGCACGCAACAACTGACCCTGTTTTTTGCAGTCGATATTATCGCGCTCAGTAGCCTGACTTTTGCCAGCGATGGCCCTAATTTATATTTAAGTCTGCTGTTTGCGATCACGATTTTTGCAGCATCACTCTTGCTGCAAAAGCGTAAAGCCTTAGCCATTACCCTCATCGCGATGATTATGGTGATTTACCAACACTTTGTTGGGAGTTTGCTGGACTTTTCATCGCTAAATAATATTGGTCAAAGTGCGCTATTGGCATTTTTATTTTGGGTGGTTTATGGCAGTGGACGTATTGCAGTACGGCGTTTCCAAATTTTAGAAAATCTAAATTTTTCGCAATCTTTGGAATTAAACCGCCTACAAAATATCAACCGTTATATTTTAGAACAAACCGAAATGGGCTATTTGGTTTTAGATGAAAATTGCTATGTCGTCCTCAGCAACCCTGCAGCCTGTCATCTGTTGGGGATTCATCCTAAATATGCGCACGCGACCTATCCATTGTATAAAATTCAGCCCGATTTATTTGATCTGTTCAAATTTGATCAATTGCAAGATGGAGAAAAATTTCAATTCGAGTCACAACTGAGTCATTTTCATGTGCATATTCAGGTGCAAAAACTCAAAGTGCCACATCAAACGCTGACTTTATTGGCGCTGCAGGATGGACGTAAAATCAATCAGCAAGTCCAGCAACTCAAATTAGCCGCCTTAGGACAACTCTCTGCCAGTATTGCGCACGAAATTCGTAACCCTTTGGCAGCCATTGTACAAGCCAACAATTTATTTACAGGCAGTGATGCTGCACAGCAACAATTGCTGTCCGACATGATCAGCAAACAAGCGACCCGGATTGATAAGATTATTTACGACACGCTGAGTATGGTCAAAAATAAACAAACCACGCCTGTCGCGATTCAGCTCAATCAATTTTTGCCACAATTCATTCAGGAAGATTTACCTGATGCAGCGAGTCAAATTCAGCTTACACTGACCGAACCACTGAGCATCCAGTTTGATGAATCACAGTTTCGCCAAGTGCTGATTAACCTGATTCGTAACGCCATTCGACACAATGCTGCACAGCAGCCCATTGAGATTACGGTCTACCCGCAAACAACTTATATTTATATTGATGTGCGGGATTTTGGTGCAGGTGTCGCCAGTCAAGATCTCCTCTATCTGTTCCAGCCATTTTTCAGTACCGAAATCAATGGAACTGGTTTAGGATTGTATCTATCGCATAGTTTTTGCGAGGCGAATCAAGCCAAGCTGAGCTATGTAGAACAAGAACAAGGCGCATGTTTCAGGATGAAATGTCTACGTGCCATTGAATAAACGCGATTGATATTGGATCAATCTTGTTGCTGTGGTTTTGATTTAATTTTGTGTGGTTTTGGGGAAAATATGCACGCTGTTCAACCTTTGGTTTTATTGGTCGATGACGAAGAAGACCTTTGTACCCTCATGCAGATGACTTTGGCACGTATGGGGATTCAAACCCATGTCGCGTATCGTTTAGTGCAAGCCAAGCAGTTATTGGCAGAACATCAGTACGATGCTTGCTTAACCGACTTAAACCTGCCCGATGGCAATGGCTTGCAACTGGTTGAATGGATTTCCGAACAATATCCGAATGTGCCTGTTGCCGTATTGACCGCTTACGGCAATATGGATATTGCGATTGCTGCTTTAAAAGCAGGTGCATTTGACTTTGTCAGCAAGCCTGTCAATCAAATACATTTACAGCAACTCCTTGAAAAAGCACTGAATAAACCTTTCGACACCACCGATCATCACAGCCAAGATCAGCTTGAATATAAAATGTTGATTGGGCAATCTTTGCCTATTCAGCAATTGCGCAGCACCATCAAAAAAATTGCGCGCTCGCAAGCGCCTGTATTTATTACAGGCGAATCAGGTACGGGGAAAGAAGTTGTCGCCAATTTGGTTCACCGTTTAAGTAACCGCAACGAAGGACCATTTATTGCAATTAACTGTGGTGCAATCCCCACCGAACTCATGGAAAGCGAGCTATTTGGACACAAAAAAGGTAGCTTTACAGGAGCGACTCAAGACAAACAAGGTCTGATTCAATCTGCACATGGTGGCAGCTTATTTTTAGATGAAATTGCCGAACTGCCACTGAGCATGCAAGTCAAACTGCTGCGTGCCGTTCAGGAAAAGCGCATCCGTCCTGTGGGTTCAGATAGTGAAATTGATGTCGATTTTCGTGTGATCAGCGCCAGTCATCAGGACTTAGAAAGTTTGGTTCAGCAAGGACGTTTCCGTCAGGATTTATTCTTCCGTATTCACGTGATGGATTTGGTCTTGCCTGCCTTGCGTGAACGTGGACAAGATATTCTGTTATTGGCAGACCACTTCATTCAAAAAGTTGCACAAGAATGGGACATTCCTGCCAAACAACTGACACCTCGTGCCCAGCAATTTTTATTAGAACAGTACTATCCAGGTAATGTGCGTGAATTACGCAATATAATTGAACGTGCCATTACCCTGAGTGATGATGATGTAATTGATCTCAAACACTTACAAACTGCACCCTTACGCCAATTCAGCATAAGCAATACAGCAACCACTGAACCACAACCTACAGCAGAAACGTCGCAGCAGATCGTGACAGATGTATTGCTGACAGGACGCAAACTGCCTGAAGAAGGTTTAGAAGCCTACTTGGAAAAAGTAGAAAAAGACATTTTACTGAATGCGCTGCACCTGACCCACTGGAACCGTACGTTGGCAGCAAAAAAATTGGGCATGTCTTTCCGTTCTTTGCGCTATCGTCTGAAAAAGTTTGGATTAGATACTGAAGATGAGTAAACGCTAAACAATGAAGACTGTCTAAAAATACGTGTTACTCAGATGAGACTTAACGGCGGCTCAGCAGTAAATCTGCCACATGCTCAAGATAAGCCTCTTCTTTCATTTCAGGACTTTGAATATATTGCTGATTCGGCTGAATCCCAACCCCTTCAATCATTTGCTCGCGTGGGGTGTAATAATGCGAAACCGTCATTTGTAAGGCAGCACCATCGCTAAGTGGGAACAGCTTTTGCACCACCCCCTTGCCATAACTTTTTTCGCCCATCACCCAAGCGCGTGAATGGTCTTTTAAAGCACCGGTAAAGACTTCTGCCGCAGATGCAGAGCGATGATTAATCAGTACTCCGACTTTTAAATTTTGAAATTCAAAGCTAGGTAACGCCTGAAATTGTTGATCGCCTTCAGAACGACTTTTGGTCGATACAATCACACCCTGATTTAAAAATAAATCGGCAGATTCCACCGCAGCAGACAGTAAGCCTCCTGGGTTATTACGCAGATCAATCAATACGGCTTTTAAGCGTGGCGTGCTATGTTCTTCAATTAAGCGTTTAATTTCATTGGCGGTGTCTTGCTGAAACACACGTACTTTTAACAACAAGACCTGATTAGAAAGCATCTGCGCCTGAATATCGGTTTCTACTTTTTTGTTGCGTACCAACATAATTTCAGGCTGATTGGCTGCACGTTGTACGCTTACAGTCGATCCCACTGAGCCTGTGAGCAGGTTATTGACCTGATCTGCACTCAGCTTTTTCAGTTCTTGGTTATCAATTTTAAATAGGCTGTCGCCATTCTTCAGCCCTTGTTTAGCCGAGTCGGCATTGGCACTTAAATTTTGAATGACCCAATGTTGCTGGGCAGCGTCATAGCGCAAAGTAAAATCAACCGAGGCCAAGTCGCCTTCGGTATATTGTAAAAGTTGTTTATATTCTTCAGCAGTTAAATAGCGTGAATAACGATCTAAACCGCTCACCAAGCCACGAATGGCTTGCTGAAACAAGGCATCATCACTTTTTTCAGTCACATAGTTGTCTTTGACAATGCCATAGATTTGCACAAATTCCTGTATCGACTCTACAGGCACATCGACATAGTCCTGTTGTAGTGTAGGGCCATCTAACTCCAAATCTGGCGCAGCCCAAACACTCGAATGACTGGCACACAACACGCTTGCCAACACAACCGCATAAATTTTGTGAGCCGTCATTCCATCATCTACCTGTATCGAGGGTTATGCCTGTAGGCGAATTAAGTTGCGACCTTGCATATCTGCTGGCACTGGCAATTGCATCAAATTCAATAAAGTTGGTGCAACATCTGCCAACACACCACCTTCCAAAATGGTGGCCTGAGTTGGGCCTACATAAATGAATGGCACCAATTCAGTGGTGTGCTGAGTATGTACCTGACCACTGTCATAGTCTTGCATTTGCTCGACGTTACCATGATCAGCTGTAATAATCATGTGACCTTGTTTCGCCATCACCGCTTCATAGACACGACCCAAACAGGTATCTACTGCTTCCACTGCTTTGACAGCTGCATCAAACACACCAGTATGACCGACCATATCGCCATTGGCATAGTTCACCACCAACAAATCATATTCACCTGAATTAATGGCTGCAACCAGTTCATCAGTCACTTCATAAGCGCTCATTTCAGGTTTTAAGTCGTAGGTTGCTACGTTTGGCGATGGAATCAGGATACGTTTTTCACCCGGATATTCATCTTCACGACCACCACTAAAGAAGAACGTCACGTGTGCGTATTTTTCAGTTTCAGCAATACGCAATTGTGTTTTGCCCAAGTCTGATAAATATTCACCAATCGAGTTTTTCAAATCTTCTGGCATGTACGCCACTGGCGCAGCAATGCTGGCTTGATAACGGGTCAGCATCACAAATTTAGACAATTGCGGCACAACTTTACGTTCAAAACCAGCAAAATCCTGTTCCACAAAGGCTTTGGTCAATTCACGTGCACGGTCAGCACGGAAGTTCATAAACACCACGCTGTCGCCATCTTGAATTTTGGCAATTTCACCAATACGGGTGGCTTTAACAAACTCGTCGCTTTCATCTGCCGCATAAGCCGCTGCCAAGCCTTCAACCGCAGTTGCCACAGTGCGTACTGCCTCACCTTCGGTAAGTAGACGATAGGCTTGTTCTACACGATCCCAACGGTTGTCACGATCCATCGCATAGTAGCGACCAATCAGGCTGGCAATACGACCTTGATTTGGATATTGTGCAAATAATGCGTCCAGTTTTTCCAAAGAAGGCTGCGCGCTTTTTGGTGGCGTATCACGGCCATCTAAAAAGGCATGTAGATAAACTTTTGCACCACGTTTTAATGCCAATTCTGCCATCGCCACGATATGATCTTCATGCGAATGCACACCGCCTTCAGACAATAAACCAAGCAGATGCACTGCACCGTTGGCTGCTTTGGCTTTTTCTACCGCATCGACCAACACTTCATGTTCAAAGAAAGCGCCTGTACGAATGTCTTTGGTAATACGGGTAAAGTCTTGGTACAACACACGTCCTGCACCCAAGTTCATGTGACCAACTTCAGAGTTACCCATTTGACCATCTGGCAAGCCCACATCTTCACCTGAACCAGAGATCAAACCATGCGGATGCTTTTCCTGCATAGCAGTCAAATTTGGTCGTTTCGCTGCTAAAAACGCGTTGTCTTCGACCGCTTCGCGATGACCCACACCATCCATAATCACCAATACGTGAGGGATTTTGCCAGCAGTTGCATCCGCCATAATCAATACTCTTTTTCGTCTACAAATTAATCATGCTATCTTAACGAATTTTGCGTCAAGACTCTATGTTCAGAAGATGGTTTCCGCCACTGATTCAGATAGGTTTACCCAATCATACGGAAAAAGCAGCAGCATCGGCCCGCACTTAACGCGCACGATGCAGTAAGTAACCGCCGATGACAAACATCAGAATAATAGGAATAAATACGAACCACGCAGGCGATGGTGCATAGACCAAGCTGGCATAGCCCAAGAAATCCTGTAAATAAAAGAAGGTTAAGCCGACAAATAAAGCAATCACCAAACGGAAACCCATAGATTGCTGACGTAACGGCCCAAAAATAAAGGAGCAAGCAATCACCACCAAAGCAATCAGCGCAAAGGGTGCACCAAGTTTTTGCCAGAACGCCAGTTGGTAGGTTTTGGGTACTTGGCTGTATTCATGCATATAACTCATGAAACTGACCAATTGACTTGGGGATAAATCTTCAGGGTCGATGGTGACCATGTGCACATATTTCGGTTGCAATGCTAAAGCCAAAGCCTGTTCGCTGTTTTTAGCTAAAGTCGCGTTGCCCGCCTGCAAAATATCCATCTGTTCAGTTTGATTGAGCAACCAACTACCGTCTTTAACAAACTGTCCCTGATCTGCAGACAATGTACCACGCAAGCGATAATTATCATCAAAATCGACCACTTGTACATTTTTGAGCTGCCCTTGGGCATTGGCGTAGTCAATATAAATAAAACGATTGCCTTCGCGCGACCAATAGCCACGAACTTCACCCAGCTCAGCGACGCTACGGTGACTTTTAACACTTTTGGCTTGTTCATTGGTGTATGGAATCACCCATTCACTGAGCACAAAAGACAGCAGTACCAATACCATGGCGGAACGAATCACCCATCCCACAATACGCCACAGGCTAATCCCTGCAGAACGCATCACAATCAATTCGCTGTTGGATGCCAACGTACCCAAGCCTAACACTGCGCCAATCAAGGCAGAAATCGGCAAAATTTCATAGAGATAATTTGGCGCACCCCACAATACATACAGCAATGCCTGCCATGCACTATAGTTTTCATTGAGTGAACCCAATTCGCCTAAATAGGTAAACAACACCTGCAAACCAGACAAAATTGCCGTTGCACCAAACATAGCCAGTGCAGTGGTCTTGGTGACGTGTTTTGCAACTATACGACGTGCCAACATCTTAAGACCTCACTCGCTGAATTTGCTGCTTAATTTTAGGTGCTAGTTTTTGTTTACGTGAGAACAAGGCTGCCGCAATCGCATAAGCCAACAACACCAACGGATAAGCAATCATGCCCATTTCTTGTTTGCTGATACGGGTTTTAACCGCCATGAGCGCCACAATCAAACTGGCGAAAATTAACAAGGCAGGAAACAGTTTTAAATAACGCCCCTGACGCGGACTAACTTCTGACAATGCCACGGCTAAAAACAACGCCACCACAATCGCAAAAGGCACAAAAATACGCCATCCCAGTTCACTTGCGACCACAGGGTCTGCACGGTTTTTCCAAAGTTGCGAGGTGGTTAAGGCTTCTACTTCGGCACTTTCAAATTTAGCTTCTTTGTCATTCTCTAAACGTAAACGATAACTTTGGAATTCTGCCTGTGAATATTTGGCTGTGCCCGGAAATATTTCATAACGACGCCCTTCGACCAAATCCACCACATTGGCAGGATCATTTTCCAGCTCTACCCGTGTCGCTTCTTTTGCCAGAATCATGACATCAGGACGACCTGCTTTTTCTGCACGTTGATAGAAGAAAATATCTTTCAGGTTTTTACGATCTTCAGATAGATCACCTGCGTAAATGGTATATGGCCCTGAAGAAATAAACTCTTTGGGTCGCACCAAATCAAAACCTGTGCGTACCGCCTGACTGGTGGTCAATGCTTCAAACTGACGCAGTCCCCACGGTGATGCCCACAGCATTAAAAAGCCTTGGACAATTAGAAATACCAGCGTCATTGGCACCAATAAACGTGCCAATTGATGCCGACTCACGCCACTGCTGTTGAGCACTGCCATTTCATGGTCGACATATAAACGACCAAATACCAACATCAAGCCAATAAAGAAACCCAAAGGTAAGATCAGCGTCAAAAATTCAGGCAAGCGATAGCCAATGATGCTGAATAAAATACTCGCATCCAAACGCCCTTGTGCCGCCACGCCAAAATACTTGATCAAGCGACCACCCATCATGATCAAAGTCAGTAAGGCAATCACAACCAAGGATGTCGACACAACTTGCTTGACCAAATAACGCCGAATAATCAAATTATTTCTTCCAAAATGTGAGGGAATCCAATTCGCGTTAGTTTACCTGAATGTTGAAAATATAAAACCTATCGCCTTGTTATACATTGAAACTCGACGCATAAAAATGTTTCAATGGTTGCATAGTTTGCACATTTAGATAGGCATAAAATCCAGTGATTAAATTTAGCTTAAGTCCCTCATTCCAAGAACACAGCGCGAGTGAATCTTTGTCAATTTTAGTGGCTGCAGAACAGGTGCCACAGGCAACTGCTGCTTATCAAATCAAGGATTTAGACAGCATTATTCAAGCGACACAATTTAAAGCAGGCTTTAATGAAAGTTTAAGTTTGGTGGCTAGCGTTGTTGAATGCGCCAATAGCAACCTGATCGGTTTGGGTAAAACCGAAGAATTACCAGCCGCAAAGCTGGCAAAAATTGCACAAAGCATTATCAAATCTTCACAAAAAAAATTTAAACAGATCAGCATTGATCTGTCTGCCTTGCCAAGCGAATTGCATTATGTATTTGCACTTAGCCTGACCCAAGCAGCCTATGCTTTTGATGAATACAAAAGCAAAAAGAATGAATTTCAGCTTGAACAAATCCATTTCATTGCCAATAACAGCCCACTCAGCGCAGATCAACTTCAATTGATTGAAGCCATGCAATCGGGTCAAAACATGGCACGTGACTTGGGCAACCGTCCGGGCAACATTTGTTTCCCTGAATATTTGGCAGAACAAGCTCAAGCACTTGCGGCAGAATATCCAGACCTACTCAAAGTCACCATTTTAGATGAAGCAGAAATGGCAGAATTAGGCATGGGCGCTTTCCTTGCAGTCAGTCAGGGTTCAGACCGTCCAGGACGCATCATTAGCCTCGAATACCAAGCACAGCGTGATGAAGCACCTGTGGTATTGGTCGGTAAAGGCATCACCTTTGATACAGGCGGCATTTCACTCAAACCTGGCTTAGGGATGGATGAAATGAAATTTGATATGTGTGGTTCTGCTTCAGTTTTAGGCACCATGCGCGCGCTATGTGAAGCACGTTTACCTATCCATGTGGTCGGCACGATTGCCGCTGCAGAAAATATGCCGTCAGGCAAAGCCACTCGCCCGGGTGATATTGTGACCAGTATGAGCGGCCAAACCATCGAAATTTTAAATACCGATGCCGAAGGTCGTTTGGTGCTGTGCGATACCCTAACCTATGTGAAACGCTTCAACCCTGCTTTGGTGATTGATATTGCGACTTTAACAGGCGCTTGCGTGGTTGCCCTCGGTTCGGTACTGACAGGCATATTTACCCCAGATGATGAACTTGCGGCGGAATTGGATGCTGCGGGACACACTGCATTTGACCGTGTATGGCGTATGCCCGTGATTGACGATTACCAAGAACAACTGGATTCACCATTTGCCGATATTGGCAATATTGGTGGGCCTAAAGCAGGTTCAGTTACTGCAGCATGCTTCTTGCAACGCTTTACCCGTGACTATCGCTGGGCGCATCTAGACATTGCAGGCACTGCATGGAATTCAGGCAGCAATAAAGGCGCAACAGGTCGTCCTGTACCGTTATTGATGCAGTTCCTCGCACAACGTGCAAGCAATAATGGCTAAAGTTAGCTTTTATTTGTTTGAAAAAAGTCCTGAACGGCAAGTGGAAAGCACTTGCCGTTTATGCCGCAAAATTTTGCGGCAGCAGGCACGCATTTGGCTGCATTGCCCTGATCCAGAGTTACAGCAAATATTGGATGAGCGTCTGTGGAGTTTTGATGCCAGCAGTTTTATTCCGCATGGCATTAACCAAACACAGGCCAGCGTATGTATTTCTGCCGAATTACCGCAGCAATCGGACTGGATTGTGTTTAATTTTAACAGTCAGGCACTTGAAGCCTATGCAAAATTTAGTCACATTATTGAGATTATTGAAAATCACGAAGCAGCTAAAGTGCTTGGACGTGAAAAATTTAAACAATATCGACGTTTGGGCATAGAACCACAGACGTTTAAGCTTTAATTTTAAAACGTTTTTTTAAAAATACTGTTCAAAATAAGGAGAGATGCGGTGACTTTAAATGTCGGCTCAGATTTTAAACAGCGCTGGTTAACCGCGCCTCAGGCTGTGCGCCAGACATTTATGGATGATCTGCATCGAATTTGTGAGGTCTTGCAACCTGAAACGCAATTACACAACTGGATTGCAGAAGATCAGCGCGCTCAGCAACAATCACAGGAAAAAATTGAACAAGCCTATGCTGACCTGAAAGCACGTTTGATTGAAGAAGCACGGCAACGTCGCCAATTGGCACTCGAACTCAAATTAGAACAGCAACGTGCAGAACAAGCCGCTTATGCTGCACAGCTACAGCAAGATGAAGCGCAACGCTTTGCAGAACAAACTCAAGCACTTGAGTTGATGCGTCAAAGTCTGGATCAGGAAATTTCAAACTATATTGCACGTTATGAGCAAAATCCTGAATTACCTGCAGTGACTTTTAATCAAGCCGCAACTGCGGTAAGTGATGATCAAATTGTTTCTGAACTTGAAAGTGTACGTTTGCGTTTAGAGCTAGAAGCCGAAACTCAAATTGAGCAGGCGGTAACGATCTTTCGTGCGCGACTACATGCTGCAGCCCAAGAAGAAATTGACTATATCTTAAAAAATTCAAATTTTTCTAAAGAATAATTTTACTTTTTATCCCCAATTAGCCCAAAGTCTTAAACCCAATGTCATCAAAATGAAATAATTTTGTCACATGATAATCATCCAGAAAAAGTTGAATTCTCAACTTTTATCTCCTTTAAATGACTTTTGCAATCATGGGTTTCAAATGGATATCTTGACGAAAATTTCAGGCAAAATCGACCATCTTAATGCGGGCGAACAGTGGAGTATTCGTGCTCAGGATTTATGGATCAGTCGTGCAGATTTCCAATCATTAAGCATGTACTTGTCTAAAGAAGCGGAAAAGGGTGAGTTTTCAATTCAAAGTAACGATACTTTTAGCCCGCGCTTGGGTGGCACAGAGTTAATTGTCACCAAACACTAAAACTGAACCAGATCAAAAGTCCACACGGTGGGCTTTTTTTGTGGCCATCAATCCACTTTTTTAGTTATCGTGGTGGATTTAGAATAAGACAATAGAAAAAATTAGGAATTAAATCCAATCACCCAACCAAGACAAAATATTACCCAAGCCATAACCTATTGCCATTAAAGAAAAAATCCATACGGCAGCACCCACCACATTATAAAAACTAAAGGTCGCCAAAGGCATGTGCCCTGACCCTGCAGCAAATGGTGCAAATGAACGAACAAACGGTATAAAACGCGCCATTAAAATAGTTTTGCCACCATGTTTCATAAAATAATGGTTGGTTTTGACAATATATTCAGGTTTGAAATAACGTGAATGTTGATGAAAATACTTCACCCCTAGAATTCGTCCAGTGTAATAGTTGACGCTATATCCCAAGACTGCCGCGACAAAAAGTAAAATCCCCATATAGTGCAAATGCACCACATCGGTGGTGGAACACAAGGCACCAATTGCGATCAGCAAACTATCGCCTGGTAAAAAGAACATGAACACAGAACCTGTTTCTGCAAAAATAATCAGAAACAAAATGGCATAGATCCACAGACCATAATTATCGAGTAATAATGGCAGCCAGTGTTCCAAATTCATTAAAAAATCAATCATCTACATTAAACCAAAGGGGTGTTTATGATGAAAAAAACATCTTTATCTTTTTAATTATCCCTAAAAACAAAAAAACAGTCTAATTTTTCAATCAGACTGTTTAAATTTCATTCGGCTCTGTGCTTATTTTAAAAAGCCATTTTCAGCCAAGAATTCCATGCTAATTTTAGATTGCTGCGTAGTTTCTGCAGCTTTATCACCCAAGAGCAAACGCTCAATATAACGCGCCAAGACATCCACTTCTAAATTGACCTTGCTGCCAACTTTCCATGTGCCAATATTGGTACGCTCTGCCGTGTGTGGAATTAAATTCAGACTGATAACACTGCCGCGTAAATGGTTAATGGTCAGGCTGATGCCATCGACGGTCACCGAACCTTTTTCTGCCAAATATTTGGCAATTTCTGCAGGTGCAGTCACTTCATAGTAAATCGAACGTGCATCTTCATGTACCAGCGTAATTTCACCGACTGCATCAACATGCCCACTTACGATATGTCCACCAAAACGTGTCGTCGGCAACATGGCTTTTTCAACATTGACAGGCTGACCCACTTTCCATGTGCCTAAAGTGGTACGGTTTAAACTTTCACGGGACACATCTGCGGCATACCAATTGTCGCCCCACTCGATCACAGTCAGGCAAATACCATTGGTGGCAATTGAATCCCCCAAATGCACATCCGACATATCCAAATCGGTCTGAATACGCAAACGTACATCACCGCCCACATTTTGCAGGCTTTCTACTTTACCTAAACTTTCAATAATGCCTGTAAACATAATCTTTTCTCTCATTCACTGAGGATTTGTGGATTTACCACAACGCCAATTGGGTACTCACACCTGAGGTATCTACACCACCCAATTCTGCAAAATGGTAAAGTTGCCCTAACAACTGGCGAATAGGTGGGCCTGACTTGGCATGCGTATCGGTAATCACAATAAATTCCAGTACGCGCGCACGCTCAGACTGACGCTGTTTACTCACACGATAACGCGGAACATCTTGCGTCAATAACGTCACTCGACCGCGTTTTAAATTGGCTTGCAACAAGTCTGTAGCACTAATATTACCATCGGTAGAATAACTGGTCAGAATAAAACGTGCATTAATGGTGTCCAATAAGGTTTCATACGCCTCTTTGGCGTACTTAGATGAGTTGTATGGACTTGGACGTTCTTTGCGCCATGCACGGTCAATACCACTTTTAAAGCCTTTGGTGTCTGGAGTTGGTAAATCAATCTGATCCCACAAGGTTAAGGCATTTAAGACATGATAGTTACTGCTATAAGCATGTTGATTATACGGTGGGTCTAAATAAGCCACATCCACCTCAAAACCACTCATTTGATTGGCAAGATGCTGTGCATCAACACACCACATTTCTGCAGCAGGTTTATTCGGTTCGCCAATGTCACAAAAACGACTTGGAGTGAGCCACAATAACGATTCAATTCGTTCGAGTGCAGTTTGGGTTTTGCCACCCCAGCCGTGGTGGAAGCTTTTAAACACCCCACTGGTATTACTGACAAAACTGGCAGAGTACAACAACGGCGCCAACAATGCCGACATCTCAACATCATCAATGGCACCCTGCGCTTGCCACGTGGCAATTTGCTGACGAATCGCATCTATGCGCATGCCGTTGCGACGCTTAAAGAATAAACGGTCACGACTTGGGTCATAAATTTCGTCATTGCGCGGACACAAATTATGCGTCACCCAGCCTTTGACTTCAGGCAAACGGTTCAAATAATCAATGGCTTTTTGATAGCCGCCTAATTCTTTAAACGCAGGCGCTTCGGTACAGGCCAAAATCGCATGGTTTAAGGCATGGCTGTACGGTTCCCAGTCATTGGCAATCACCCGATAACCATTTTGACGCGCCAAACGTGATACCACTCCTGAACCTGCAAAAAAATCGGCAAAAATTGGCGCACGACCATTTTTAGGATGCAGCGTTCCTGTCTGTTCAAGTGCTTCTAAAATCAGATGCAGTAAACGGCGTTTATTGCCCAAATAAGGCACTAACTGATGGAATAAGTATTCATCAGTGGTGCGTGCCGCATGGCGACGTTTGTGATAAACCGTTGACTCTGAACTCATAGTGTCTCTTGAGAAGGAATTAACCTAAGGCGCACGTCATCACCCAATTGAGTGACATCGCAAAGTTTAAATCGAAGTTGCTCTGCCATCTGTTCAAATTCTGCATTAAACATGGCACGAGCCGAGCGCCCTAACAATGTAGGTGCCACATAGCTGATCACTTCATCGACCCAACCTTCCTGTAAGAAAGCGGTCGATAAGGTTGCTCCCGCTTCAACCAATACATCATAAATTTGATGTTGCTGTACCAATTGGGCAAGTAAGGTGGCTAAAGGTTGCGGTTCCAATTGTAACACGCCCAAAGCAGCCAACTCTGCACGATACGGTCCCATCACCATCACCTTTTCAGGCTGCTGCAAAATTTGTGCGCTCAAAGGCAAACGACCTTGGCGATCTAAAATAATCCGTTTAGGTTGTACTACGCTGTGGATGTCATCTACACCCTCTAAATGGCGTACATTAAGCAGACAGTCATCGGCCAGTACCGTGTCGATCCCCGTTAAGACTGCAGCAGAAATTGCCCGCCAATGTTGCACATCGGCACGTGCAGACGTGCCTGTGATCCATTTGGATTCACCCGAAGCCATTGCCGTGCGACCATCCAAACTTGAAGCTACTTTTAAACGCACATAGGGCATGCCCGTAGCCATGGCTTTTAAAAAGCCTAAATTTAACTGACGCGCTTCGGCTTCTGCCACACCGACTTCCACCTGAATGCCTGCATCTTTTAAAATCTGAACGCCCTTGCCTGCCACCAATGGATTTGGGTCTGGACAAGCTACGACCACTTTGGCCACGCCTGCATCAACCAAGGCTTTGGCACATGGTGGTGTGCGCCCATAGTGTGCACAAGGTTCCAAGGTCACATAGGCGGTTGCACCCTGCGCTTGTTCAGCGGCCTGACGCAAAGCAAAGACTTCGGCATGTGGCTGTCCTGCACGCGGATGAAAACCTTCGCCCAATAATTGCGCATCTTTGACAATCACACAGCCGACATTTGGATTGGGTTTGGTGCTGTATTGCCCCAAACGTGCCAACTCAATAGCACGACGCATCCAAAAAAGATCGTCGGGTGGTAAATTGGAAGTGGATTCATTCATATTCAGATGTTGTGTGCTTTTTGCTGACATGAGGGTTTATTGCTCACGTAACTGCATTTGTTCAATTTGACGACGAAACGCTTCGACATCCTGAAAGTCTTGATACACCGAAGCAAAACGAACATACGCCACATGATCCAGTGCAAATAAGGCCTGCATGACAATTTCACCAATGGTACGCGATTTCACATCGCGCTCACCTAAACGGCGAATTTGTAATTGGATGTCGCTGAGTACAGTTTCGATTTGCTCTTGGGTCACAGGACGCTTTTGTAAAGCATGCATCAGTGAACGACGCAGCTTGGCCTCATCGAAGGGTTCACTTTTCCCATCCGATTTAATCACACGTGGCATGACGACTTCATAACTTTCAAAAGTGGTAAAGCGTTCACCACAGCCAATACACTCACGACGTCGGCGAATTTGGCAGCCTTCTGCCGCCAAACGTGAGTCAATCACTTTACTGTCTGCAGCGTTGCAAAATGGACAATGCATAGCGGTTAAATTGCACAAATTTGAATGAAAATGCAGTGTAGCAAAATTTCTAAACTTTGTAGAGCTTTACGCAATATATAGAAAAAAAACAGCCCCAAAGGGCTGTTCTACACAATATATTGATTATTGCATTCTCTGAATTATTCGACACGCTCACCATGTTGGCTTAAGTCAAGTCCCATACGCTCATCTTCTGCAGCCACACGAATACCGATTGTTAGATCAATTACTTTTAAGATGATGAAAGTCAGTACAGCTGAGTAAGCAATAGTCGCTAACACACCTTCAACTTGCACCCAAACTTGGCTCATTAGGTTGCTTGGTGCAGCATCGCCCATAATAAACTCGCTGGCAAAAAAGGCGGTTAAAATTGCACCAACAATACCACCTACACCATGTAGTCCAAAGGCATCTAAAGAGTCATCGGCTTTCAGGGCGCGTTTTAAGGCAGTAATACCCCAGAAACAGACCACACCACCAATTAAACCCATCGCTAATGCACCACCGACAGTCACAAAACCTGCCGCTGGCGTAATGACGACCAAACCTGCAACAGCACCCGATGCAGCACCTAATACAGAACCTTTACCACGTACCAGTTTTTCAACCACAAGCCATGCAATTGCTGCGGCTGCGGCTGCCACTTGAGTCACAACTAAGGCATAACCCGCTGCACCATTCGCGCCTAAAGCAGAACCACCGTTGAAACCAAACCAGCCCACCCAAAGTAAACTTGCACCCAGTACAGTCAAGGTCAGGTTGTGCGGGGCCATAGATTCACGGCCCAAGCCCATACGTTTACCCAACATGTATGCAGCAACCAAACCTGCAACACCCGAGTTAATATGAACAACAGTACCACCAGCAAAGTCGAGTGCGCCATCATTGCCTAACCAACCACCACCCCATACCCAGTGGGTAATTGGTGCATAGACCACGACCACCCAGATCGCGATAAAGGCAACAAAGGCACCAAACTTCATTCTTTCTGCAATTGAACCACTGATAATGGCCACAGTAATAATGGCAAAAGTCATTTGGAAAATCACAAATAAAATTTCTGGAATGCTGCCGCTTAAAGCATCTGTACCAATGCCTGCCAGCATGACTTTATCTAGGCTGCCAATAAAAGCATTACCTTCGCCAAAGGCGAGACTATAACCAATGAATACCCAGACAATACTGACCACGGCTGCTGCTACAAAGCTATAAGCCATAGTATTGAGTACATTTTTCTTACGTACCATACCGCCATAAAATAGTGCCAAACCAGGGATGGTCATGAGTAAAACTAAAGCAGTCGAAACTAAAATCCAAGCGGTATCGCCTGTATCTAATACAGCTTCTGATTCAGCAGCTTCAGGCGTGCTGACTTCTGCTACAGCTGCAACTTCTGTTGCATTTGTTGTTTCGATAGGAGATGTTTCGGCAGTTTCAAGCACTGCAACATCTGAAGTTGGTGCGGTGGCTGTTGCGGCTTCTTCAGCCCAAGCAACAGAACCACCAAGAAGTGCGCCCGATAGACTCAGCGCGAGTAGCATTTTTTTCATTTGTGTCCCCCGACCTTTGTTTTTGTGAGTTATTAGGTACTCAGCAAACTTCATGCCATCTTTTAAACAGCGTCTGCACCCGTTTCACCTGTACGAATACGGATGACTTGTTCGAGGTTAGTCACAAAGATTTTGCCATCACCAATCTTGCCTGTACTAGCAACACGAGTGATTGACTCAATCACCGAATCCACCATTTCATCGCTAATTGCGATTTCGATTTTAACTTTAGGCAAGAAGTCAACGACGTACTCGGCGCCACGATAAAGTTCGGTATGACCTTTTTGGCGACCGAAGCCTTTGACTTCTGTTACGGTGATCCCTTGAACACCAATTTCAGATAATGCTTCACGCACATCATCTAATTTAAAGGGTTTTACAATTGCAGTTACGAGCTTCATGTGTGTTTTCCTTCGGCTTAATTCACCAGTAAGGTTTTATGTTCAAATTCCATGCCAAAGTTCTAAGGTCGGGGGAAATTAGAAACCGTGACATGAGTTTTCTTTATACCTTATTTTATACATTTATATGGTTTTGATCTTCAAAAAATAGACATATTTACTAGAAGATTTACGATTTTACTCATCGAATAAATCCATATTTCGTCTGAAATGCTATAGTCTATTCAAGACCAGTGCTACACTGCCTCCATTTTCTCCATCTTTGTGGAAACAACAATGATTGAAACTTTATTACAGGCCATTTTGGAACAAGTTGAACAACCTAAAAAAGATTTAGAACATAATTTACGTGCTTTGCTCAATGAAGCGATCACCAAAATGGATTTGGTCTCGCAAGATGAGCTAGACCGCCAACGTACTGCGCTTAATAATGCCAACTTACGTTTAAATGAATTGTTAAAACAAGTTGAAGCACTAGAACATAAAATTCAACTCAAAAAATAAGCACCAATTGAGTGCATAAAAAACAAAAACCAAACATTATAAAAATAACGCACCAAAACGGATCATCATAAAAATGTCTTTTGCCAAAGTGTATACGCGGGGGCTGCTCGGCTTGCACGCCCCTGCAATTGAAGTTGAAGTCCATCTGAGTCAAGGTTTACCTTCTTTAACCATTGTCGGTCTAGCCGAAGCTGCCGTGCGTGAGAGTAAAGATCGGGTACGCTCTGCCATTATTAACAGTGGTTTTCAATTTCCGACCAAACGTCTGACCATTAATTTAGCGCCTGCCGACTTGCCCAAAGATGGTTCGCGTTTGGACTTAGCCATTGCTTTAGGCATTTTAATTGCTTCGGGACAATTGCCCGAACAAAGCACTGAAAGTTTAGAGTTTATTGGAGAATTGGCTTTAGATGGTCAATTGCGTCCCACCACAGGCACACTCAGTATTGCGATTGCCTGCCAACAAGCACAGCATCGTTTGGTTTTACCTGAACAAAATGCACAAGAAGCTGCTCAATTGCCTGACTTTGAAGTCTTTGCCGCCACACATTTAAAACAAGTTTGCGAACATTTGGCACAAAGCCAGCCTTTAAATAAAGTCACCGCGACTGCCCAACCACAGTTATCACATTCCGCCTTTGATTTAGTCGATGTTAAAGGACAGTTGCGCCCACGACGTGCTTTGGAAATTGCGGCTGCAGGTGGACATTCATTGCTATTCAAAGGCCCACCCGGTACAGGCAAAACCTTATTGGCATCCCGACTTTCCAGTATTTTACCGCCCTTAAATATGCAAGAAAATTTAGAGGTTGCCAGTATCTATTCAGTGGCCAATAGCCCGCATACGTTTGGACAGCGTCCTTTTCGCGCCCCACATCATACCGCTTCTGCTGTAGCCTTGGTCGGTGGAGGCTCATATCCCAAACCCGGTGAAATTACCTTGGCGCATTTAGGCGTTTTATTTTTAGATGAATTACCTGAATTTGATAAAAAAGTGTTAGAAGTGCTGCGCCAACCTTTAGAGTCCAAAGAAATTGTGATTTCCCGCGCTTCTCGGCAAATTACCTTTCCAGCCAACTTTCAACTAATTGCCGCCATGAATCCCTGTCCTTGTGGTTATGCTTTTAATCAAGATGTGCGCTGCCAATGTTCTGCAGAAAGTATTAAACGCTATCAAAACCGTATTTCAGGGCCGTTATTGGATCGTATCGACTTACACATTGATGTACCACCTCTGCAAGCACATGAATTACAGGATACCCGACCAGTGGAAAATTCTGAAACCGTGCGAAGCCGTGTCATTCAAGCATATACACGACAATTGCAACGCCAAGAGTGTTTAAACATGGCGCTCAGTCCCAAACAATTAGAGCAATTTGCACATTTAGATGATACTGCGCAAAATATTTTAGCCATTGCGCAGCAGCGTTTGAACTTATCGGCACGTGCGTATCATCGGGTGTTACGCGTTGCACGTACTATTGCAGACTTGGCGCAAAGTGAACAAATTCAAAGTGCCCATTTAAGTGAAGCTTTGTCTTATCGTGGCAATCCAGCCTAGGTGAAAATATTGAGATATAAAAACAGCCCATTGCCATGTCTGCGCAATGGGCGAGTTATCTTGTTATTCTTTTAGATATCACTCCCAATTGGAGCTTTTTATTTATCCTGAATACAGAGGACTTAGAATGCTTTGGTCAAAGTAAACACAGCACCTGTTTCAACACCACGCTTCGCAGCGTGTGACATTCCATCGGTATCAATATCTGTACCAACAGCAGCCAATTCAGCAGATAACCCCTCTACAGCTGCAAAGCTGTAACTCATCCCTGCTTTCCAATCCACATAACTGTCTTTTCCACCGCCAAAATCAAAGTCATCTGCTTGGGTGTAACCTAATCCAGCAACCCCAGAAAAGCCGGTACTTCCAATGGGTGCGGTATAAGTGGCATTGAAATACCAAGCATCGGTGTCACCACCTAAGAAATCATTACTGTAGTTAATGGCTGTTAATAAGCTGGCATCTTTAAACAAAACATCACTAAAACCTAATTTTGCATAAGCTTCGAGCCAGTTTAAATCGCTCTCACTTGGGTAGGCGTAATACCAAAAACCCACATCCAAAATGGGTTTGCTGGCAAAATAATCTAGGCTTGTGGTATAGCCCATATAAGGGTCAAGCTCTAAATGTGCCGTACCACCAAAATCGACATTGGAACCCCACACGCCTGCATACACGCCAGAATCATGGCTGAGAGCAAAACCTGCTTGCACTGCGGGATCATTAAAGGTTTGAGTTAAACCACGATAGCGATAATCACTGGTTAAGGCTGCTGTCCCGCTAAACGACATGCCTGTCGCATTTTCTGCAGCAAAGCTGAGACTTGATGTGGCTGCGAACATCGCCAAAGAAAGTGTTTGAAGTACGAATTTCATTTTAGATTCCCCCTGCATCGGATGAGATGCCTTTGTCTATTTTTTTTGACTCAATGAAGGAATTGCAAACTCTATGCCAACGATGAAATTCAGAACAGCAATTTTACGTTTAAAAGCAATAGATATAAATTTAAACTATTGTTATACATCAATTATTTTTAGTGTGTTTTTTATTTTGATTGGAATGAATTTTGATTTGCATCAATACTCGTCTTATAACCACTGCACTTTAAACATGAATTTACACAGTGCTATGATTATTTTTTGCATCCTTGCATAGCAATAAAGCTAAATCACATACCTAAAAAAGTGCAGTCAAGAATCACAAGCCTATCCTGATCAAAAAATAGAAAGTCATGCCTATCCTCTGTTCATCCTTACGCCATCAACTATCAAAACTCAGTGAACAGACAGAAATCCTGTCCTAAACTGCACTAGATTTCTGCACCAAAATTTGACATCAATATACGACGCGACACTTCAATCTTCACATCAAAAATAATTCAATGACCAAAACGATAGATCAATTTTAATTTTCGCAAGCCAACGACCATATAAAAGTTATGTATAAAATATCTGCTTAAACAGTTCTGTTTTCATCGTAATGCCAAAACTAAACACCGATGTTTCACATGAAATCCATAATAGCCAAAAGCTATTACTCAAAGCTTAAATAAAATGTAATTTTTATACTCTTAATTCAAATAAAGATTCATAAATTTATTTCCCCACTTATCTCTTGCCCAAAATTCGACTTCATAGATAACCATTTCACAGGAAAAACTTCACCCTATTTTAAAATTTATGCTGTGCCTTATGCGCTTTGATCACACACCAAGCTGTTGAAAAATTGAATAAACTGTATTTTTAATGTACAAGTTGCAGATGCGTTGTATTTGGCTATGTTTCAGTGACTCAGTAAGTTTTAAATATGTTTATGTTTTTACTAAAAAATAAAATATTTATTCAACTTTTGAAAAGTCGATATTTTTAATGACCCCACAGTTTATCGAAAAAATGCTTAACTTTAGTGTCATAAGCACCTTAAAAATGATATTTTCGCGCCTAAATAGCGATACAATTCGGCTACGTTTCAACTACACATTTACTGCATGAGGCTCTCTCCCAATGCTGCAATCTAAAAAATTAACACTAGCGTTGCTCATCAACGCAGCGCTTGTTTCAACTGCATTTGCTAGCGAACAAAGTGAATCTAAAGGCTTTGTAGAAGACGCAAACGGTTCGGTTTTATTCCGTACAGGTTATTTAACTCGTGACTATAAAGGTGTAGAACCTGGTGACGATACAAGTTCATTTGCGCAAACTGCAATCGTAAAATTAGATTCTGGCTTTACCAAAGGTGTAGTTGGTTTTGGTGCAGGTATCATAGGTGATGCTTCATTTAAACTCGGTAAAAATGGTCATACGGGCAATGGTATGATTCCAACGCATAGCAAGAATAATGCAGATGGTACGAAAGATGCTTATGACCATTGGGCACGTGGCGGTGCTTATGTCAAAGCACGTATCTCGAACACTACAGCAACTTACGGTACACAAGTTTTAGATTTACCTGTACTGGCTAGCAACACTGCCCGTTTAGTGCCTGAATATTTCACAGGTGTACTTGTTCAAAGTAATGAAATTGATAACTTAAATTTGGTTGCAGGTAAATTTACAGAGAACCAATATTCAAGCCAAATCAATTCAGATGGTAATGAGTTAGACCGTGCTGTGGTATGGGGCGCGAAATATACCTTCAATGATGACTTAAATGCATCTTATTATGGTGTTGACGTTAAAGATAAATTAGATCGTCATTATGTCAATGCCAACTATAGCTATGCTTTGGCAAATGAAAGCACTTTAACTCATAGCTTTAGTGGTTATCATACTGAATTCGAAGCTGGTAGCTTATCAAATATTGAGACTTTGACTGAAGATAAACAGAACTCTATTTGGGCGATTTCTAGTACGTATAGTAAAGATGTACATAACGTAATGCTTGCTTATCAACAAAATACTGGCAGCTTAGGCTACGATTATGGCAACAACGCTGACGGTGCACAAAGTATTTACCTACCGAACTCTTATCTTTCAGATTTTATCGGCAAAGATGAAAAATCACTTGGCCTACAATATAATTATAACTTTAAGAATCACGGTTTAGCAGGTTTAAACTGGACTTCTGCATTTGTCTATGGATGGGATATTGATGTTCTTGGCAACGAGCAAGAAGGACAAGAACGTGAATTTTTTAATCAAGTGAAATATACAGTTCAATCTGGTTTTGCGAAAGACGCGAGCCTTCGCGTACGTCACTCATATTACCGTGCAAATGATAGCTACAAATCTATTTATATGAATGATACCAATGAATGGCGTATCTGGTTAGATATTCCAGTGAAATTATTCTAATTTCTCGGAATAGCAAACCCAATAAAAAAACCTGCACAGAATATGTGCAGGTTTTTTACATTTCAGCTTTCATTTGAACGCTGAACAGGCCACGCAAATTATGGATTTGCAGCTTTGTAGCCTTCAATTGAGTTCAATACTTCTTGTTTTGCAACATCAGCACCTTCCCAACCACTTAACTTCACCCATTTGCCTGGCTCTAAGTCTTTATAGTGCTGGAAGAAGTGTTCAATTTGGCTGATCAATAATGGTGGAAGATCCGTATATTCTTGAACATCTTTATAAATTGGGGTTAATTTTTCGTGCGGAACGGCAACCAATTTCGCATCAATACCACCATCATCTTCCATGTTCAATTTACCCACTGGGCGGCAACGAATCACAGAACCTGGCTCTACTGGGTGTGGAGTCACAACCAATACGTCTAGCGGATCACCATCCAATGAAAGTGTATTTGGTACATAACCGTAGTTCGCTGGGTAGAACATTGCTGTACCCATGAAACGGTCTACAAATAATGCATCAGAATCTTTGTCAATTTCGTATTTGATTGGCGCTGCATTGGCAGGAATTTCAATGATCACATAGATGTCATTTGGTGCATCTTTACCCGCAGGGATATTGCTGTAGCTCATAGCATCACTCTTAAACAAGTTAAATCTTTTTAAAACCGCGTCAATTATAACGGTTTTCTGTCCTGAATTACTGCGCGATTATACATCTGCAAGGCAAAAATACATATTTTCACACCTGACTTGATCAGGTCAGTTTAATCACCATCAGCAAAATACAAATTGGACAAAGTAAAGACAGCATCCAAACAATTGAACGCAGCGTCGCCCAATTGGCTAAATAACAAATTCCATAAATAATGCGCAGCACAATATAAGCAATACCAAACATCATCACCACCACTTGTGGGATGACCATATATTCCGCCATGAGCACTGCAGCAATAAATAAAGGCAGGCTTTCAAAACTGTTTTGCTGTACGGCGTTAGCACGTGCAGCAAAACCTGTGGTTTTGGCTAAAAATTCACGTGGATTTTGGTTATCTTCACGTTTAAAGCCACCTGCCATTTTTGCGACAACAGCAAAGACATACGGCAATAAGCAAGCAATAATAATTAGATAAACAATTCCACTTATGCTTTGCATCAATTTTTTCTCATAAACTGTATTGAGAACTTATCATAACATGGCATTTCTTGAATAAATTTTGTTAAATAGCATGTTTTAAGCAATTGTATAAAGGATCCATTATGGTCAGCCCAGATCAAAAGGAAATGTTAGATGTACTTGAAAAGCAGCGCCAACATCAACTGCGAGTGGATCGTGTTTTAAAAATTGTGTTGCCTATTGTGGCATTTTTATTGATGGTGATTTGCGCCAACATGAACGTATGGTCGACCATTTTTACCTTCGTTGTACTTTGGGTGGCGTTTTATGCGGTAGGGATTAAGCGCTTACCGCTCTGGCACTGGATTATTGTGATTGTGGTGTATTGCTTAATTGATAATATTTTAAGTTATGGCAGTTTTAATCAATCAGGTTTTAGCCGCCAATTTGGTGCGATGTTTATTTTCTTGGGTATTGTGGGTGTTGGGCGTCGTTACTTTGACCGTTGGCTGATGAAAGAGTAATACTTTTGCCTTTGTTGAACAAGAAACAATCTATTTTCTATAGCATATAAAAAATGCCCCTGAGTTTTCAGGGGCATTTTTATTTCAGAGTAGAATGAATTACGCAGTCTTACGCAAATCTTTACGCAAAATTTTACCTACGTTTGATTTTGGCAATTCATCCATAAACTCCACATAACGTGGGCGTTTATAGCCAGTTAAGTTCTCTTTAGCGAACGCTAATACTTCTTCTGTGGTCAATGATGGATCTTTTTTCACCACAAACAGTTTTGGCACTTCACCTGATTTTTCATCTGGTACACCAATTGCAGCCACTTCCAATACTTTCGGATGCTTCGCAATCACTTCTTCAATTTCAGATGGATACACGTTAAAGCCTGATACCAAAATCATGTCTTTTTTACGGTCTACAATTTTCACATAGCCCCGTGAATCCATAACACCAATGTCACCTGTACGGAAGAAACCATTAATCATGACTTTGTCGGTTTCATCTGGACGGTTCCAATAGCCTTTCATGACTTGTGGACCACGGATTGAAATTTCACCTTGCTCACCTAGCGCAACTTCATTGCCGTCATCATCCAAAATAGCCACTTCAGTTAATGGCAATGGAATACCAATTGTGCCAGTGAATTCTTCAGATGCAGGCGGGTTTGCCGTTGCAACTGGCGAAGTTTCAGACAAGCCATAACCTTCAATGATGTTAGTGCCTGTCACTTTTTTCCATGCTTCAGCAGTCGATGGTAATACGGCCATACCACCACCCATCGCCATTTTCAATTTGCTGTGATCAAGCTGTTTAAACTCTTCATTGTTCACGAGCGCATTGAATAAAGTATTCACCGCAGGGAAGAAAGTTGGTTGATATTTGCGTAATTCTTTCATCACCGCAGGTAAGTCACGCGGGTTTGGAATTAAGACGTTTGCCTGACCTTTGTACATGCCGTAAAGCGCACACACCATGAATGCAAAGATGTGATACAGCGGCAATGCACAGAAAATACGGTCATCTGGCTGACCATCTTGTGCACCGAATTTACTCTGGAAAATACCATCACATTGCAGCATGTTTGCCACAAGGTTGCGGTGTGTTAATTCTGCACCCTTAGATACACCTGTTGTACCACCCGTGTATTGCAACACAGCCGTATCACTTAAAGTTAAGCTTGGGCGTTTGTAGTTGCTTGGGCTTACTTTAGACATTGCTGCGTTAAATTTAACGTGACCCGGAATGTTCCATGCAGGAATTTGCTTACGCACTGAACGTAAAACAAAATTCACCAACGTGCCTTTTAATGCACCTAGCATATCGCCCACAGAAGCAACAACAACATGCTTCACAGGGGTTTTACCAATAATCGCCTGATAAACGGATGCAAAGTTTTCAATAATCACTAAAACTTCAGAACCAGAGTCATTTAATTGATGCTCTAACTCACGCGAAGTATAAAGTGGATTCACGTTCACCAAAACTAAACCTGCGCGGAACACCCCCAGTGCAACCACAGGATATTGAAGTACGTTCGGCATCATCACCGCAACACGCGAGCCAGGTGCCAAACCTAAACTTTGTAAATAAGTTGCAAATTTACGGCTAGCTTCTTCTAGTTCACTAAAGCTTAAAACCTTATCCATAAAGATAAAGGCATCACGTGAACCAAATTTTTGGAAATTACGTTCAAAAATGTCTACGAGTGACGTATTTTCTGCAGGCAGTTCTACAGTTTCTGGAATCCCTGTCTTTTGGTATTCAGCAAACCAAATCTTTTCCATAATGCCAATTTCTCCAATCAATAATCCTTAGTTTTAAACTGTTTTTCTCAATACAGGACGTCGTTCTTTGCTTGTTTATGTCCCGTATTGCATCCATTTTCACGAATACAAACCATATATAACGTATTTTGCTTAAAAAACGCTAGTATTATCTTTGAATTAACAGTTTATTTGCTTTTTGGTAACCGCGTGGTAAGAGATGACCTTTCGTGCCGCGCTTCGCCACATACTTCAGCAAATCGTCGCCTTTGAGTTTGAGTTGTTGCTGTCCTGCAAATACTTGAATTGCTTCATCTAAACTTAAAGGTAACATAGACACCAACTGATCTTTTTCTTCAAGTTGTATCAATTTATTACCTTTACCTTTGTTCAAAATTGGCAATTCTGACAGTTCAATCACCAGTAAACGCCCTGCTGAACTGAGCAGTGCAACATGACTCGCGTGTTCAATCATTTGCAAGTTCATCACTGTCGATTGTTCAGGCAAAGACAGGAATGCTTTACCTGCTTTGGCATTGGTATCTAGCTGTTTGGCCTGTGTTTTAAAGCCGTAACCTTTACTGCTGGCTGCTAAAATTTCAGCTTCATCATCGGCAATCAGCAATTGTTTAAAGCCAACGCCACTGGCAGGGGCAAGTTTTGAACTTAATGGTTCTCCCAAGCCACGTGCCGAAGGCAAGCTATTAATTGGCAACGCATAACTGCGTCCCGTATCATCTAAAATATAAACGCGCTGATTAGACTTGCCTTGCGCATGACTGAGATATTGATCACCTGCACGGAAGTTTAGATTTTCCGCATCGACCTCATGCCCTTTGGCACAACGAATCCAGCCTGCTTCAGACAACACCACCGTTACAGGGTCGGCAGGTAGCATATCTTGTTCATTAATCGCAGTCGCTTCGGCACGCAATACAATTGGTGAACGACGATCATCACCAAACTTTTTCGCGTCTTCTTTCAACTCACTGATAATTAAATTTTTCAATGATTCAGGATTCGCCAATTGTTCACGAATAATGGCAGCGCGTGCTTCTAATTCTTCTTGTTCACGACGAATTTCCATTTCTTCAAGCTTGGCTAAATGGCGTAGCTTTAACTCCAAAATGGCTTCGGCCTGAATTTCATCAATACCAAAATGCGCCATCAACTCGGCTTTAGGATGATCTTCTTCACGAATAATCCGAATCACGGTATCAATATCTAAATAGGCAATCAGCAAACCTGCCAAAATGTGCAGTCGCTTTTCGATTTTATTGAGATGATATTGCAAACGACGTGTGACGGTATTTTTACGAATCTCAATCCATTCCAGCAAAATACGGCGAATTGATTTCACCTGCGGACGACCATCTGCGCCAATCATGTTCATATTGACACGATAGCTCGATTCCAAGTCAGTCGTGGCAAATAAGTGACTCATCACTGCTTCGGCATCAATACGGTTGGAACGCAGTACAATCACCAAACGGGTTGGGTTTTGATGGTCTGATTCATCACGCACATCGCTCACCAACGGCAGTTTTTTCGCCTGCATCTGATCAGCAATTTGGGTAATGATTTTTGAACCCGAAACCTGATACGGCAATTCTGTGATCACGATTTCATTTTTTTCAATGCTGTACACCGCACGCATACGGTAACTACCGCGACCTGTACTTTGCATTTTCAGCAATTCTTCAGGCGGGGTAATAATTTCAGCTTTGGTTGGTAAGTCAGGCGCAGGAATATATTCTGCAACTTTTTCATCGGTTAAATTTGGGTTGCGAATCAGGGCAATTGTGCCTTTCACCACTTCTCGCAAGTTATGCGGTGGAATATCGGTCGCCATCCCTACTGCAATACCGGTGGTGCCATTCAGCAAAATATTCGGTACACGCGCAGGCAAATTGACAGGTTCTTTTAATGAGCCATCAAAGTTATCTTGCCAATCACAAGTACCTTGCCCCAATTCAGCCAAAAGTACTTCACTATATTGCGATAGTTTGGCTTCGGTATAACGCATGGCGGCAAAGGATTTAGGATCATCGGGTGACCCCCAGTTGCCCTGTCCTTCAATAAATGGATAACGATAACTGAACGGCTGCGCCATCAACACCATAGCCTCATAACAAGCATAATCACCATGCGGATGGTATTTACCCAATACATCCCCCACGGTACGTGCCGATTTTTTCGGTTTGCCACTGTGTTTGAGTCCAAGCTCACTCATGGCGTACACAATACGGCGCTGTACAGGTTTTAAACCATCGCTGATATGGGGTAATGCACGATCCATAATCACGTACATGGCATAGTTAAGGTATGCACGTTCAGTAAATTCTGCTACGGAACGGTTTTCTGTTGCATGATGCGCGAGGCTTGTCATAAAACCTGTCGTCCTAAATCATTTGTTTTTGTATCAATCGGCTTATGCTATGCCGCAGCAGCATCCTGCACAAGAGTTAGTAGGGATGCACTGCGACAATTTGTGTCTTATGCCGTAAAAATATTCATTTTATAAAAGCATTGCAAAATATACGATGGCTTGCAGTCATTTTACAAACCTATCGACTCTAAAGTTCTGCCTTTGGTTTCTTCACCCAACACCACAATCACCACAGCAACAGCCAATAAAACCGCTGTAAACATCATAAAGACATAACTAAAGCCATTTTGCATAACCATCATGTGCGTGACCACCATCGGGGCGACAATACCGCCCATGCGTCCAATCGCCGAAGCCCAACCTGAGCCAAAAGCACGAATATTGGTTGGGTATTGTTCTGGGGTATAGGTGTATAGCACCCCCCAAGCGCCCAAGTTGAAGAACGACATCAAACAGCCCCAGAACATGATCATCGCCACACTATCCGCCTGACCAAAGAAGTACGCCGATACGGCACACATGCCAATAAAACCTGCCAGTGTGGCTTTGCGTCCTAATTTTTCGACCAACCAGGCGGCTGCAATATAACCAGGTAATTGCGCCAAAATCATGCCCAACACGTATTCAAATGATTGCAAGATGCTGTAGCCTTGCTGCACCAACAGACTAGGCAACCAAGTGAAAATGCCATAATAGGAATAGACAATGCCAAACCAAATCAGCCACAGCATTAAACTACGGCGTGCAAATGGCCCCGACCACAGTTGGGTAAAAGAGATATGCTGTTTAGCGGCAACAGGCTGAACTTCAATCTGTTCAATGACTTCTACCCCACATTGACGCTCAAACTTTTGTACCAGTGCATGTGCTTCGGCAATACGACCACGATTGATCAGATAAGGGATAGATTCAGGGACTTTTTTCCAGATAACCAAGGCATATAAGGCAGGCAAACCACCGATTAAAAATGCTGTATGCCAATCAAATTTTGGAATCACAAAATAAGAAACCAATGCCGCACATAACCACCCCAAGCCCCAAAAACTTTCCAGCAATACAATAAAACGCCCACGCACATGCGCAGGAATGTATTCACTGACCAAAGTCACCGCTACGGGAAGCTGCCCGCCCAAACCTAAACCGACAATAAAGCGAAAGACCAGTAACCAAGTTAAATTCGGCGCAAAGGCACAAGCGGCAGTAGCTAGACTGTAAATCACCAAGGTGGTGGCAAATACAGTTTTACGTCCAATTTTATCGGCCAGACCACCTGAAAAGACTGCGCCAATGGCCATTCCGACAAAGCCAATTGACACCACCATGCCTTTTTCGGCAGGGGTCATGCTCCAGTCTTCTGCCATTTTTGCCAAAATAAAGGAGATCAGTCCTGTATCCATGGCATCAAACATCCAGCCCAAACCAATCACCACCAGTAGGCTATAGTGGAATTTTCCAATGGGTAGACGTTGCACACGCGAAACTAAATCCATAACACACTCTTTAAGTTGGCTAAAAGGATATGGGCTAAAACACAACTGCTGTTGTATTTTTATACTATGAATTGACAGGATGTGGATAGCATTAAAAAACCGATCTAGTGATCGGTTCGCTTCTATTTAGATATTCAATACAATTCTTATAACCAATTAGGTTTCATCTTTAGAGGATGCTGAATGTTCATCATCATCCTGATAAATAAATTTAGGCATTTCTAAGCCAAAATAAATCGCAATCAAACGCAAGGTAAAACCAAAAATAAGTGTTGCGATCACGGTTAATTCAAGCGATAAACCGATTTCGATACACAACCAATAGCAAATTACGGAAACAAAAGAAATACTGGCATATAGCTCACGACGGAACACCAAAGGCACATCGTTACACAGAATATCACGCAGAATCCCGCCTGACACACCTGTTAAAACACCTGCAACGGCAGACACTACAAAACCATGCCCCATTTCCAAAGCAATTTGGCAACCAATAATGGTGAAGCCAATTAAACCTAAAGCATCGAGCACCAAGAAAATGGAACGTAAATGACGCATCCATTTGGCAATTAAAATAGTGATAAAAGCCGCAATACAGGTCAGCACCAAATATTCAGGATGTTTGACCCAAGTCAACGGATAATGCCCCAATAACACATCTCGCACCGAACCACCGCCCAATGCGGTGACACAGGCAATTAAGGTGACACCAAACCAATCCATGCTGCGACGCCCTGCAGACAATGCGCCTGTCATCGCTTCTGCGGTAATCGCGATTAAGTAAATGACCAACAACAACATGGACTTGCCCTTCTTTCACTAGGCCAATAGATGCGCGTTATAATAAGCGAAAAACCAAGATAAAGTTATAAAAATTGCGCACAACATTGCTTAAATTTTTTACCCGAACCACAAATACACGGCTGTTTCATGGTCGGCTGTTGCCCTGTGGTCGGATCTAGAAAATACCAGCGTGCCTGATGTTGCACAAAATGGGAAATTTCATGGTGAATTTGCGCCTGCTTAGCATCATGGTAATGGGCTTTAAATTCAACTTGGGCATGGCTTTTATCTAACTTTTCATTGCTATTCAGCACTTCGAGCTTTAACCATTGATTCGACTTGCTCCAATCTGCAATTGCGTCAACATCCAAACTTGCCTGTTGTCCTAGCGCAGTAGTTTGCACAATATAATCAATTTGTTGCAAGGCAAAAGCGCTATAGCGTGAACGCATGAGTTGGCTCGCGGTTTCTGCATGTGCCTGCCCCACGTGTAAAGGTTGGCAGCAGTATTGATAATCGCCTTGCCCGCACGGACATGCCAAGTGATGCATAGAAAATTCCAGAAATTTAAATCAATAATAGGGTCTGTTGACACTTCGTCTATATTTGCAATGGCAACAGCCCCAAAACAGCCTGACAATGCAGGCTATTTTAGCGGAAGCACAAGACTGAAATGCAGTTTGGCGTTCAGTTTATGATGCGCTTGAAGATTCCTGCTGAATCAAATGCACTTTTTCAATTTTATGTCCATCCATGGTCACAATTTCAAAAACATAACCATCGGAAAGCAATTTCTCACCATTTTCAGGCAAACGTCCCAAATGGAATAAAATATAGCCTGATAAAGTTGAATATTGCTCGCTTTCATCCACCAAATCACGACCTAATAATAAAGATACGTGGCGAATATCAATGGAACCATCTAGCAATAATGTGCCATCTTCCAAACTTTCAGCACTGGCTTCGAGTACATCTTCATCTGGGAATTCACCTGCAATTGCTTCCAGAATATCAATAGGTGTGGCAACGCCTTCAATCGAGCCGTATTCATTCAGCACAATCGCCATTTGCAGCGGTGCTTGACGCAATTGCTCCATCACCATCAAAACTTGGGCATTTTCATGCACAATTACGGGTTCACGCAAATGTGTTTCAAAGTCCAGTACACCTGTTTCAATGTATTGATTCATAACTTTATGGGTTAAGACAATGCCTGAAATATTGTCCAGTTCACCACGTGCCACAATCACTCGTGAATGGGTCATACTTAATAATTGGCTGCGAATTGAAGCATCATCTTCGTCTAAATCAATCCATTCCAATTCAGGGCGTGGCGTCATCACCGACTTTACAGGACGCTCAGATAAGCCCAACACTCCTTGTACCATCACGCTGTGATAGACGCCATTTTCAGCATCAAAGACTTCATCGGCAAAGGCGCGGGTAGCTAAAACATCTTCATTGATATGACTGCTTTCTGCCGTATTTTGACTTTTGCCACCTAACATCCGCATCACAGCCGAAGCAGTACGGTAGCGCAAATCGGTGGTGGTCACGGTTTTTTCCTGATTTCTGCGGATGGTTTGGTTCAGGAATTCAATCATCACCGAGAAACCGATGGCGGCATATAAATAGCCTTTTGGAATGTGATAGCCAAAGCCTTCCACCACCAATGAGAAACCAATCATCATCAGGAAGCACAGGCATAGAATCACCACGGTAGGATGCTTATTGACAAAGTCCATGAGCGCTTTAGAGGCCCACAACATAATGCCAATGGCGATAATCACCGCAATCATCATGACCGATAAATGCTGCACCATGCCCACAGCGGTAATCACGCTGTCGAGTGAGAACACCGCATCTAGCACCACAATCTGCACAATCACCATCCAGAAAGTCGCGTGCACAGGGTTTTCTTCTTTTAGTGCTGGTTTGCCTTCAATGCGTTCGCGCAGTTCCATGGTGCCTTTAAACAACAGGAACACACCACCAAACAGTAAAATCAGGTCACGTCCAGAGAAAGGATGTTCAAAAATATGAAACAGTGGTTGGGTCAGAGTGACGACCCACGCGATAGAGGCGAGTAAAATCAGGCGCATCCCCAAGGCGAGAAGCAAGCCCACCACCCGTGCCGTATTGCGTTGTTCTGGCGGTAACTTTTCTGCCAAAATGGCAATAAACACCAAGTTATCAATGCCTAATACAATTTCGAGTACGATCAGGGTCAATAACCCAACCCACGCAGCGGGGTCAGACATCCATTCAAAGATCATGCGCTCTTCTCCTGAATATCATGGGTCAAACGTGCCACACGGCGATGACACTGAAAAGATAAGTTTGCTTGCTCTGGTTGGCACAGCATGTAATTTAAAAATATTCGTTCGGTGCGACTACTGCCACTGTCCATGACGATTCTATAGTTGTCAGACAAGCTTTGAGTATAGGAAAGTTTGCGCTCAGATTCATCCCCTTTTTGCGACATCATCCACGCCAATGCAGCACTTTCACAAATCTTTGCAAATTGAACACTACATACTGACGGGTTTGTCATATTTGAGTACTAAGCTAGAGCCAACAAAAAGAACATGCTATGGTGAAGAAAATAAATGAATAGCGAATTAAGAATGACCCAATATATCAATAATCCATCTCCTCAAACCTCTCAACCTTTAGTGGCACTGTACTGTGGTTCGCGCTCTGGCAATAACCCGATTTATCAGGAAAAAGCAGTACAACTGGCAAGAAAACTAGCCGAGCAAGGCTTTGGTATGGTCTACGGCGGCGCGAGTATTGGATTAATGGGTTTGGTTGCTGACACCGTTGTGCAACATGGTGGGCAAGCGGTGGGAGTAATTCCTGAATTTATGCTGGATTATGAAATTGCCCACAGTAATTTAACCGAATTACACGTAGTAAAAAGCATGCATGAGCGTAAGGCGATGATGGCAGATCGTGCCAGTGCCTTTGTGGCGTTACCAGGTGGCTTGGGTACTTTTGAAGAAATTTTGGAAATTGCCACTTGGGGGCAATTGAATCAGCACCAAAAACCGATGATTTTATATAATGTGAATGGCTTTTATGATGCTCTGATTCAGCAATTAGATCATGCGGTACACGAAGGTTTTTTACCACCACAGCACCGCGCTAAACTGATCGTGTGTAACCACTCCCACAAAATTATTAATGCCTTAAAGAATTTGGATTCTCCACGTCATTTTGTAGGTTGAACTTCTTTAGGTGCATGAAATAGCAATAAAAGTGAAAGCGAGTCGGTGACTCGCTTTTTTAATGCGCTGTTTTAAACTGGTTTTACAGCATAAAAAAGAGAGCACCGTAGTGCCCCCCTTTAATAGATTTCTAATTTTGCAATGCTGTTAGTTAAACTTGATTTGGTACACAGCAGTAGTTCCACTGACTTCATTACCCACAACTAACAGTGGCTTGCCGTTAGGCGAGTCTTTGGCTGCAATAAAGATCAAACCTTCGGGACCGAGATTTGAATTTTCAACGGTAACCTCATTACCTTCTGCATCGAAAGATGTACGGGTTTCACCAAACTTACGATCATTAAAATACTCAACAAAAGATGCTTGTGTCGGCTGGGTAATGTCATACACCATAATGCCACCCATACGCTCCAACCCAATAAAGGCAAAAGTTTTTTGACCAATTTTACCTAAAGCAATGCCTTCAGGCTCAGGGCCTTTATTGTCACTACGATCATCTATACTTAATTTTTCATGATTGGTATTAAAGTATTCTGGAAATAATTTAGCAGCTTTACGTTCAAAGTCATTTTTTGAGTCCCAAACAATTTTCTTGGTTTTAGGATCTACAATACTGAACGAGCGACCACCATAAGCATATAATTTGTCATAGGTCATGAAACCATCGCTGTCTAGCACAGGCTCACCATTTGTATCTTTCTTGTAACCTTGCGTCCAAGTAATCGTCAAACGACCCAATTGTGAATCTTTAATTAAATTATCTGCACAAACTTCATTGGCATCTGTAGTGGTACATGCTTTAAATACGTTTGAATCAAGCTTTGCGCCTTTAACCCCTGACTTTAATAGACGTAAATGCGCTGCATAATCGCCATTGGTACTGAAGCCTTTATTATTGAATAAGTGTTTAACACGAATTTCTTCTGCATAACCCTGAGTTATTTCATCCGTACCAAAATATAAGTCTTCATCAACCAACCATTCACGCGCATCACCTTCATTGGCAGTGACCAAGTAGCTTTGTCCATTGGCTTGATATTGCGCAATTGCATCTGGCATATACATGCCATATAAGCCTGGCCAAGCTTGAATATTAATCATCCCCTCATTTTTAGCACAGGCTGTAATCGTTTTACCGTTATAGTCTTGTTTACCAACAACACAATCACGATCACCTGCATCTAAAGCATTTGCAGCTAAGCCAAAGTCTTTATAGCCCAAGGGGAAAATATCGACCACTTGGTCTTGAATCAAATCAATCACAGCAATAGCATTGTTTTCTTGTAGACTTGCCCAAGCAGTTTTACCATCGTCACTCACCGCAATATATTCAGGCTCTAAATCTTGTGCGACAGTCGCATTTGGCCCAAAAATACGCACGCCCGCATCAAGCAATTCCTGCTTACGTGTATTCCATGCCTGAAAATCTGCAGTTTTTACAGTAGGCTTGTTGATGTCAGTTAGATTAATAATACTGATTGAACCTTCTGGATCAATCTTATAACCTTCATTTGGCTCACCTTCATTGGCAACCAAGACTTTTTTGCCATCTGGAGTAAAAGTCAACATATCAGGCAATGCACCGACTTCAACTTTGCTGATAAAGCTCAGGTCTTTGGCTTTAAAAAATGCCACGATGCCTTTATCAGTTTTAGGTGTTGCCTGAACAGCTAAAGCGACAATACCTTGATGTACCGCAACACTATTGACTTCAGAATTCGCTAAATGAGTCTTGGCATCCAAGCTGTTCAGCTTAACAGGTGCACTTGGGTTGCTTAAATCCAATACATCGACCACACCATTTTTCGCATTGACTACAAATAAACGTTTGCTTTGGGCATCATAAGTAGGAATTTCCGCAGCACTCGCACCAAAAACTTGTGCATCGTATTCCCCTAAACGCTCCAAACTAATTGTTGTAGGTGTTGCTTCAACAACTTCTTCTTTTACAGGAATAGGATCATTATTATCATTACAGCCCACCATCCCCACAGACAATAAAGCCAACATTAATGCAGAAATTTTCGTTTTCATAAATTACTCATCATTTTTCTAAATGCACCCAACTTACAAACTCAAAGTGAATAATCGGTGACAAATAGATGACAATTTCATGGCATTTACTTGAATTTTCAAACACTTTTCATACTTTTGCAGATGCAGTCCGCTAGATTGCAAAATGGTTTAAACTAGACCAAATGTCCATTTTGCCGAGTTATGAACCAAACACCGACCCATCAAGCCCTGCATCCTGAATACCGTCTTTTGGTATTTCTGGTTTCAATTGGCTTTTTTATGCAGGCGCTCGACACCACCATTGTGAATACAGCAATCCCTGCAATGGCGAATAGCCTGCAGGAAGACCCGCTGCGGATGCACAGTGTTGTGGTGGCGTATGTGCTCTCGGTGGCAGCGTGTATTCCATTAAGTGGATGGTTGGCAGATCGTTTTGGAGTACGCAACACCTATTTTGCAGCGATTATCATTTTTACCCTTGCCTCTTTGGGTTGTGCTGCAGCAGCGAGTCTGAATGAATTACTGTTTTATCGGGTGATTCAAGGTATTGGTGGCGCATTGCTCTTGCCTGTCGGGCGCTTGGCGATGTTAAAAATCATTCCACGTACCCAGTTTTTATCTGCCATGAGCCTGATGAGTCTGGCAGGGTTGATTGGCCCCTTAATTGGCCCAACGCTGGGTGGCTGGTTGGTCGAAGTCGCCACGTGGCACTGGATTTTCCTGATCAACATTCCTATGGGCATCTTGGGCTGTTGGATTTGTATTAAAGCCATGCCGAATGTGACTGAAACTGAAGTTAAAAACTTTGATTTTCTCGGGTTTATCCTATTAGTTGTGGCGATGGCGGGCTTATCTTTAGGCATCGAAAATTTTGCCAATCCACAACATAATCTGCTTTGGAATTTAGCGTTAATCTTGGCTGGCGGTATTGCCGCAGCATGCTATGCCCGCCATGCCCATACTCATCAAAATGCCTTATTTCGCAGCGATTTATTTAAAAATCGCTTATATGCCATTGGTATTTTAGGTAACTTTTTTGCCCGCTTCGGGGGCAATGCCATGCCTTTTATCATGCCAATCATGCTGCAGGTGGCTTTTGGTTTTGAACCATTTATCACAGGTTTGATGATGATTCCAACTGTGCTTGGTTCTTTGGTATCTAAACCAATTATTCGGCCTTTAATTCAACGTTTTGGCTATCGGCAGTTTTTACTGACCAATACGTTATTGGTCGGGGCGTGTATTGCTAGTTTTGCGCTGACCACTGCTGAAACTGCGATTTGGTTACGTGCCTTGCATTTTTTTATATTTGGGGTGCTTAATTCATTGCAGTTTGTGGGTATGAATACCTTTACACTCAAAGATTTACCTCAACAAGATGCCAGCAGCGGCAATAGTTTTTTATCCATGATTATGATGCTGTCGATGAGTATTGGCGTGGCATTGGCAGGTACTTTGGTGAATATGTTTAGTGCCTATTACGGCGCAGGACAGTTAGTCAGTGCCTTTCATGCCACTTTAATTTGTTTGGGTGTATTAAATATTTTGGCATTTTTAGTGTTTTGGAATATCCCCAAACACACGGCTGTTTAAAACGCCATTACCGAAAGCGCATGGTGCTACACCGCACTGCACGTTATGATATGACTTTGCTCCGCGAAGCCTTTTCAACATGCGCAAACCGTCCAATCAAGCTAAAAACTCAGCTTTTACACCGCACTATCGTATGACCATTGCGATGCTTGGCAGTGCTGTTTTGGCGGTTTTATTGTATTTGGGTGTGTTGCGCCAACAACCTGCGGCAACCGAAGAATATCCGATTCAAGGATTTGACGTGTCACATCATCAAGGCGATGTTCAGTGGCATAAAATTTCCCCACAAAAATATGCCTTTGTCTATTTAAAAGCCACCGAAGGGGGCGATTTTAAAGACCGTAAATTTCAGGATAACTGGCTCAAAGCCCGTGAACATGGCTTTTTGGTCGGCGCCTATCATTTTTATCGCTTATGCCGTGATGGAGCAATTCAGGCAGAAAACTTTATTGCGACTGTTCCAAAAAAATCCGACAGTTTGCCACCTGTAATTGACTTGGAGTATGACAGCAACTGCATCAATACCTATACCAAAGAACAGTTACTGCGCGAAATTCAAATCATGCATGATGCGCTATATCAACATTATGAAAAACAACCGATTTTTTATGTATCTAAAGCCTTTTACAATATGGTATTAACTGAAAGCTTTAAGCAAACACCACTTTGGGTCAGAGAATATCAGGGTAAACCACAACTGGCAGGTCAGCCAAAATGGTTATTTTGGCAACATACCAATCAGGGTCAAATAAAAGGTATTCACAGCCCTGTTGACCTGAATGTTTTTTATGGCAATAGCAAACAATGGCAGCGTTTTTTAACAGACAACGCGATTCAACCCGCAAGACTTGAACTGAGCCAGAAAAAATAACAAGATAGCCGCATCACAATAAAAAAGTACCGTCATGAAAATTATTAAAGGACTGCTTTGGGCTGCGCTTACGCTCAGCATTTGTGCAGGATTCGCACTGTTTTACCTATTACACCCCGCAGGCAAACTAGAACAATTTTCCGCATGGCAATATCCAGTAAAAACCACAAATGCCAACTTAAAAGTACATTATTTTGGCGTATCTACCCTGTTGTTTGATGATGGTGAAAACCAAATTCTGATTGATGGATTTTTTAGTCGCCCCTCTCTTGCACAAGTCATGTGGAACAAGTTAGACAGCCAACCAGCCTTATTGCACAAGTTGATTCAACAGCATCAATTACAACGCACACGTGCGATTTTGATCACCCATTCGCATTATGATCACACGCTAGATTTGCCATTTTTGGCGCAGCAACTCAAACACAGTCAAATCATCGGTTCAGAAAGTAGTTTGAACATTGCCCGTGGTGCTGCCATTCCTGAATCTCGATTAAGCCTTGTCAATCCTGCCCAACCAATACAGATTGGAAAGTTTAAGATTACGGCTATTCCATCACAGCATACCCCTGCTACCGCTGTGAATAATGATTTAGGTGAACAAATTCAACAACCATTGTCCTTACCTGCCCGTTTTTATGAATTTAAAGAAGGCGGCAGTTTTGATTATTACATTCAGCATCCTGAACAGAACATTTTAGTCAAAGCCAGTACAGGCGCGATTTCTAAACAATTACAACACTTGCAGGTAGATACTTTATTTTTAGGGATTGCACAGCTCTCTAAACAATCGGTTGCTTTTCAACAGCATTATTTAGATGAAACTGTGGGAACGTTGCGCCCTCGTGTCGTGATTCCAATTCATTGGGATAATTTTTTCCAGCCTTTAGCGCCCTTTAGAGTTTTTACCCCGCATTGCCGATCACAGCCCACGGAGTTTACAGCGTTTGATCGACTATCCAGAACAGCAACCGACACGGGTGATTTTGCTGAATAGCAACACGCCTTATCCGCTTACTCCGATGCTACAACCGACTTCCTAAACATGCGATACTGTTGAAATCTAAACGCTTCATCTAGTTTGTGCCATGCGGAAAATCATTCATATTGATATGGATGCCTTTTATGCCTCTGTTGAGCTGCGCAGTCGTCCTGAATTGCAGCATTTGCCTGTGGTGATTGCTTCGCATCATCCTCGAGCTGTGATTGCTGCGGCATCTTACCCTGCGCGTGAGTTTGGTTTACGTTCTGCCATGTCGATGGCACAAGCCCGCAAACGCTGCCCGCAGGTGGTGGTACTCGAACCCAATTTTGCACTCTATCGTGAGGTTTCCACACAAATTCATCAGATTTTTCAGCGTTATACACCACTTATTGAACCCTTGTCTTTAGATGAAGCTTATTTAGATGTCACCGAAAATTTACAAGGTATTCCAAGCGCAACTGAAGTCGCAATGCGGATTCGGGCAGATATTTTTCAAAGTACAGGTTTAACGGCCTCGGCAGGTGTCGCACCGAATAAATTTTTAGCGAAAATTGCTTCGGACTGGCATAAACCCAATGGCATTTGCGTGATTAAACCCAGTCAAGTGCAGCAGTTTATTCAGGACTTACCCTTAAAGAAAATTCCAGGCGTAGGTAAAGTCACGCAGGAAAAATTAAAAAGCTTGAATTTAAATACCTTAGGCGATTTGCAACACATTGAAGAAAACCTGTTGATTCATCATTTTGGCAAATATGGAAAACGCCTGTTTTTATTTGCCCAAGGGATTGATGAACGTCCTGTGCAGGCAGAACGTGAGCGCCAGCAAATTTCCAAAGAAATCACCTTTGATGATGACTTAAACTTAGCCGAATGTGCAGCTTACTGGTCTAGCTTGATTGATCAGGTTTGGCACAGTTTAGTGAAAAAACAATATGTTGCACGTGGCGTATCGGCCAAATTGAAACTCAAAAATTTTCAGGTCTTACAACATAGCAAAAGTTTTAAACAGCCTCTTGAAACTAAAAATGATCTTGAAAAAGTCCTGCAGCTTTTGCTTCACGAAATGCATATTCCCGCACAGGATCAATTCCGTTTAATTGGGGTCGGTCTGTATCAACTCAGCCCTGCCGATGAGCAAGCACAACTATCTTTGCTGTAAATATCACAACTCATAAATATCACGGATTTTAAAGCGGTAAACTTCCCGCTCTACATAAAACATACCTAGCCAATACTTGCCGATGAATACTAAAGCCAACTTTTGTATAAATTTCAGCCAAAAGAATAAAAATAAGACAATTTACCCTTCACAGTTGTGCTTTTTAGAGTAATCTATGCGCGCGATGTATTTATCCGTACATACGCTGAGATGTCAAAAATCACCATTACTTTTGGCATACTTGTCCTGTGATTGGCGTGACGATCAAATCCGAAGATTACAGGACAACTCTGCGCTTGGCACTTCGCCGCTTTAATACCGCATCTCTCTTTTCCTCATATTTTCCATTCAACTACTTTTTATTTTAAGCAGACTACTGCCTGCATATTTTCCACGTGCTTGCCTGCCTCTATAATACCTCACGCTTTTTATACCTAATCGCTTGGCGCGAGGATTACACCCAATGGCTGTTCAACGTCTACATATTCAAAAACGTTATTCTGAAATTGCAATTTCTGGAAATTTAGTCCATTTGGCAGGGCAACTGGCAGAAGACACACAACAAGATATTGTGGGGCAAACCCAACAAACACTTGCCCTGATTGATCGTTTACTGGCAGATGCGGGTACAGATAAAAGTCACATCATGTCGGTGATGATTTTTCTAAAAAACATTGAGCGCGATTATGCCGCAATGAATCAAGTTTGGGATGCTTGGGTGGCAGATATACAAGCTTTACCGCGTACCTGCGTAGAAGCCAAGTTATACCATCCTGACGTTTTGGTTGAGATGACTGTGGTTGCAGTCAAACCTGAATAGCAACCCAACGTAAAATAGACACGATTAAATCAAGAGTTACAGCCAATTAAAAAAATCAGCATGTCATGGCGACATGCTGATTCATATTGTCTATCTAGTGACTTTAGCGGCAAGCGTTTAGCCCAATACCTTCACTTTATGGCGTACAGAATGCGCTAAAAAATCATACTTTTTTAAGGCTGTATCCAAATCTTCTAAGTCTGCATACGATGACGGTGACTGCCCAAAAGCTTCACGCAATTCGTGATATTCAGGCACATCTTCATAACGCAGCACTTTATAACCCGCCAAACGCAGCAATTCATCTTGGTATTGCGCATTGCGGCTACGTTTCAGCATCAACAAATCATCTAAGGCTACAATTGCAACGACCTGATGATTAGCATCCAACACCACAAAATCGGCAATCATATTGCGGTATTTATGTCGAGTACGTGAAAATTTCGTGGTCAGCAAGGCATCAAAAGACACATGCGCCAAGATGATATGTTGAGGTAAAATTTCCTGCAAACGTGTATACGTCAGCTGTTCATTTAAGTTAAAAATTGCACGTTGCTTTAGTGCACTGTCCTGAGGTTTTTCTCTATTTTCCAAGCCCTTAACCGCCATCAAGAGAAAGAAAATCAGTATCAAAACCCCAATCAAAATATAAATGGTCATTATTCAATCCTTAAAATCATTTTTATAGTTGTTTCGGCTTCATGCCGATTTTTTCATCAAATCAGTATATAACACGCTTTTATATTTAAACGTTCCATTTAAGAAACTACATGAAACATTGACAAAACCATCATAGAAACAGAAATTTTGTTTCACAAGCCAGCCTTTTGTCTAAGTGCTGTAGCATCTAAGCGTGTTTTTATCATTAGATACGAATACTGTATAGCATGCAAAAAAATAACAAAGCAATGCTTAACAGATTCGATTGTCGGACAATTCCGATGAAATGAAAAGCAAACAAAAAAGGCGCTGCAGCGCCTTTTGATGGATCTTAACTTCAAGTACTAAGCTTTCGATTTTGGCTTAGATTTTTTGTGTGAAAATGGACGTTTTTCACCTGTTTCACGTGGCGGCAAACCTGTGTGCTGAGTCAATATTCGCCCTTTCTTCGGACGATTACTGTTCTGAGCACGATTACCACTTTGCCCCGTACGTTTTTGTGAATCACCCGCGACAGTCGAGTTTTTCTTACGTGCCGTTTGATACTGTCCATCTGTGCCTTGCGGCTGATAGGTTGGAATCAGGTGCTGTTTAGAGTTTCCGATTAAATCTGCACGTCCCATTTCTTTTAAGGCTTCACGCAACAACGGCCAGTTGTTTGGATCATGGTAACGTAAGAAAGCTTTATGCAAACGACGACGTTTTTCGCCTTTGACAATATCCACATTTTCGGTATAACGCGCCACTTTGGCCAGTGGGTTTTTACCCGTGTAATACATGGTCGAAGCGGTTGCCATTGGCGATGGATAGAAGGTCTGCACCTGATCGGCACGGAAACCATTCTTTTTCAGCCACAACGCCAAATTCATCATGTCGTAATCGGTCGTTCCCGGATGCGCGGCAATAAAGTACGGAATTAAATATTGCTCTTTGCCCGCCTCTTTACTGAAACGATCAAACATTTGTTTAAAGCGGTCATACGTACCAATACCCGGTTTCATCATCTTAGATAATGGACCTTTTTCGGTATGCTCTGGTGCAATTTTTAAATAACCGCCCACATGATGCGTCACCAATTCACGTACATATTCAGGGTTCAACACTGCCAAGTCATAACGTAAACCTGAACCAATCAGAATTTTTTTAATACCTTTCAGTTCACGCGCTTTACGATATAACTGGGTTAAAGGTGCATGATCGGTATGTAAGTTTTGACATACGCCCGGGAATACACAAGAGGGTTTACGACAATTCTTTTCAATTTCAGGGTCTTTACAATGCAAACGGTACATATTTGCAGTCGGGCCACCCAAGTCTGAAATAATGCCAGTAAAGCCAGGCGCAGTATCCCGAATTTTTTCCACTTCACGCAAAATGGATTCTTCAGAACGGTTTTGGATAATTCGTCCTTCGTGTTCGGTAATCGAACAGAAAGTACAGCCACCAAAACAACCACGCATGATATTGACCGAAAACTTGATCATATCAAAAGCAGGGAAACGTGCATTGCCATAAGATGGATGCGGCAAACGTGCATACGGTAAATCGAATACATAGTCCATTTCTTCCGTAGTCAACGGAATAGGCGGTGCATTCAACCACACATCACGTTCACCATGCTTTTGCACCAAAGCACGCGCATTGCCCGGGTTAGTTTCTAAATGCAAAATACGGTTAGCATGCGCATACAGCACAGGATCATTCGCCACTTCCTCAAAAGAAGGCAAACGAATCACTGCCAATTCACGTGGGGGTAATTTGTGTTTAATTGCTTTTGAAGCAGGCTGCAATTGCACAATCTGGGTATCTGCATCTAGCTGATCACCTTCACGAACAATTGGATTGCTGACTACATCTTTCTGGAAATTTTGATATTGCGCGAGGTTGTTGCCCTTATCTTTTTCAATCTCACAACCGTCTAAATCTTCGGTCATCACATAAGGGTTGATGATTGGATCGACACGACCTACGCTGTCTACATCATTAGATGCAATTTCAACAAATTGAGCTTTAGACGCACGGTTATGTTTATTGATAATAAATGCTGTACCACGTACATCTGTAATTTCGTGGATTTTTTCACCTTTGGCCAAACGGTGCATCACTTCAATAATCGAACGCTCGCCATTGCCGTACATTAATAAGTCGGCTTTAGAATCCATTAAAATTGAGCGACGAACTTTGTCCGACCAATAGTCATAATGCGCAATACGACGTAGCGAGCCTTCAATCCCGCCCAGTAAAACAGGCACATCTGGAAAGGCTTCACGACAACGCTGACAGTACACCGTAGCTGCACGGTCAGGACGTTTATTCGGCTGATTGTCTGGCGAATAAGCATCATCAGAACGGATTTTACGGTCTGCGGTATAGCGGTTGATCATCGAGTCCATATTGCCCGCGGTGACACCCCAAGCAATGGTCGGCTTCCCTAGTACCCGAAAAGATTCCACATTGGTCCAGTCTGGTTGGGCGATGATCCCGACACGAAAGCCCTGCGCCTCAAGCACACGACCAATCACGCCCGATACAAAAGAGGGATGATCAATATAAGCATCACCACAAACCAAAATAAAATCGCAGGCATCCCAACCAAGCTGATCCATTTCTTCGCGTGACATCGGCAAAAATGGCGCAGGCTCAAAACATGACGCCCAATATTTGTCGTAATCAAACAACGCTTTGGGTGCGGTCTGAGCAGTATAAGCAGTAGACATGGCTTGCAATTCTCGGCTGGGAAGTGGAAGATCAAAAGTCGATCAAAGATGAAAGCCGACTATTTTAGCATGAATTCCATTCATCTTGCTTGATTAAAAAACACACAAAATCAGCAAACTATTTTTATATCTTAAGTTGGTATCTGAATAAGAAAAGCATAAAGGGATAAGCCTAAAGCAATAATCCTGAATGCTTATCGCAGCGCTGTTGGTTTAAGCTTTAAACGCCACGCGCCATAAAGCGCCACACCCAAGACCGCAGTCATCACCCATGTCAGACCTGACCAGCCCCATTGTTCCCAAATCAGACCGCTACCACTACCGAGCAAACTCGAACCCATGTAGTAACTAAATAAATATAATGATGATCCCACTGCACGATACTGCAGTGCTTGAATCGACACCCAACTACTGGCAGTAGAATGTGCGGCAAAAAAAGCAAAGGTAAATAGCACCAATGCAGCCAATACGACGGCTAAATATGCAATCGACATCAACCATAATGCGATCAACATTAGGACAATCACCATAGGCAACACACGTTCACGTCCAATACGATTGCCCCAGCTTGCTGCGCGTGGTGAACTGTAAATACCCGCCAAATAGGCAATTGAAATTACCCCAATCCAAACTTGAGAAAGCTCAAATGGTTTAGCCAATAAATAATAGCTAATGTAATTGAAAATACTAACGAAACAGCCCATCAGCAAAAAGCCCTGTAAAAACAGGATTCTTAATTTACGGTCTGCCAAATTGGCAACAAAAGCATCTCTAAACCGCGAGAAGCGAATCGGATACGCTGTAAAATTTTTCGATGCGGGCAGTAACATATAAAAGGTGATTGCAATCAGTAAGTTCAAACTACCAATAATTAAGGTTGCCGCTTGCCAAGAAATAAAATCGACCAAGACCCCAGCAATTAAACGTCCACCCATGCCACCAATGGCCGTACCCGAAATATACAGCCCCATAGCAAAACCAATATCTTGCTGTCGAATTTCTTCACCAATATAGGTCATGGCGACCGCAGCTACACCACTCACAGCAATGCCAATAAAAATTCGTGTGGTTAAAAAGAATGACCAGATTGGAAGTAAGGCACTCAGAATTAATAAAATGGCAGCTAAAAATAAAGCCAAAACCATAATAGGTTTACGCCCAAAACGATCTGAAATAAAACCTGTGAAAAGCAAACCTATCGCCAAAGCCACAGTAGAAAATGACAGCGGGAAACTACTTTGGGTTGGTGTAACCGTAAAAAAATCGGCCAAAATTGGCATCATCGGTTGCACACAGTACAAGGTCGAAAAAGAAGCGAAACCCGCTAGAAACAACGAAAAAAGAATGGCTTTAAACGGCTTAGTACCATACTGAACATGAGATGCTGCAGCTAAATCAGACATATTTACTCCAATCACGCAATCAGTATACGCCTGTTTATGGACAAAAATAAGCTCGGTATTTTATCGTTTGCTCAAAAACAGCGTCAGTATCATTCATCACTTTGTCAGTTTTTGCTTACATGCACTGAAGCAAAATGAGGCTAGGCAGTATTTTGAGCTTACGGTATTCTTTAAAGCATAAGGAGACAGGATGTTTCCCAAACAGAAAACAACAATAATAGGTTTGAGCACCAGGATCGTGAGGTACGACAGGAGTTATACCTAAACACGAAATACAAAGAAACCCCGTCAGGATGATGGGGTTTCTTTTTATCTGTGTCTTGAGTATATAACTTTATCTATCATCACTTTCTATTTACACACCCCATAATCAAAAAGTCCCCAAACAAGGTTGAGGACTTTTGAACTTAGCACATTACAAGTTTAAGCTTTGGCAGCAACTGCTTTGCCTGCTTTAATTTGCTCAGCTTCATCTTCACTCATAATCAAGGCAACCGCAATTGCAGTGATCAGCACTGGCAAACCTACTGCCATAAAGTTGAAGTGTGCAGGTAAATTCATACCCAATAAGCCGCCAATTAAAATTGGACCCACAATCGCACCCATACGACCAATGGCAGATGACCAGCCAATACCTGTTGAGCGTACCGCAAGTGGGTAATATTGTGCCACATAGCTATACAACAACATTTGTGAACCAATAGATGCTGCACCCGCCAAGAATACTAAGATGTAAAGCAAGAATTGATTAGATTGGAAGCCCATGAGGCTCATCACCAATGCACCCATGATTCCCAAGAACATCAATACAGGTTTTAAGTGGAAACGGTCTGCTAAAATACCACCACCCACGATACCAACGACTGCACCTACGTTCATCACCATCATGAACATTAAGCTGTTGTCCATAGAATAGCCTGCCGCCATCATCAGTTTTGGCAACCAGCTGCTGAGTGCATACATGGTTAATAGACAAGTAAAGAACGCTAACCAGAACAATAAAGTATTCACTGCACGACCGCGTTTGAACAAGCTCACCACGTTAGCAGCTTCAGGCACACCAACCTGATACAATTCAAAAGTGGTGTCTTCGGTAATTTTTAAATCTGGTGCTAAACGCGCTACGATTGGACGGGCTTGATCTTGCTTATTTTCTTTGACAATAAAGGTTAAAGATTCTGGCAAGAATTTCCAAATCACAGGCAATAAAAACAATGGGATACCTGCAATAAAGAACATGATTTCCCAGCCAAAACTTGGGGTAAACCATGAGCCAAGTAAGGCTGCCATTACACCACCTACAGCATAACCACTAAACATAGTAGTCACTAAGGTGCTACGCATGGTTTTAGGTGCATATTCAGAAGTTAAGGCCACAAGGTTTGGCATTACACCACCAATGCCTAAACCCGCCAAGAAACGTAAAATCGCAAACTCAGTTGGATTAGAGGCGAAGCCACCTGCAAAGGTTAAACCACTAAATAGCACAATACAGATCATGATGACTTTCTTACGGCCAATTTTATCGGCCAAAGAACCAAAAATCATGGCACCAAACATCATACCTGCCAAGGCAGTACTGGCAAGCATACCCGCCTGAACAGCACTCAAGCCCCATTCATCCATCAATAATGGCAAAACAACGCCATTAATTGCCAAGTCGTAGCCATCAAATAAAATGATCAGTAGACACCATGCCACGACATTAAAATGAAATGGTTTGAATTTTGCGTGATCAATGACATCATTCACGTTAATTGCTTGATGTGCCATTCCTCACCTCCTGTGAGCTGTGTTTCAGTGAACTCAAATAGCGTTTTTTACAGTGAAGACTTTCATTTTTATCAGTCATCCATGTCCACTTTGCTATTCAAGTAGATTTTGTAACTTTCACACAAAACAAGGGAAATAAAAATTCAACATTAGTCTAAATCCTTTTATTAATTATGGATTTAATGTTGTTTTTACAACATTAAAAATGTGATTATTATTCTTAACATTTTATTTTATCCATAAAAAAAGTCCCCCATCTCATTGAGAAGGGGGACTTAGAATAATGAGCTGGCGATGACTTACTCTCACATGGGTAACCCCACACTACCATCAGCGCGAAGAGGTTTCACTTCTGAGTTCGGGAAGGGATCAGGTGGTTCACTCTTGCTATTGTCGCCAGCA